>NZ_JBPGXO010000040.1:0-40628 GCF_056755555.1 Luteibacter sp. SVR4-7G
GGTGCTGGATGTATTCGGTCAGACCGCCCTGCGGTTCGCTCGCCATGCTCAACCCTTGAATCTGAATGCAAATACGTTGACCGCGTAGCCGGCCACCAGGCCCGCCAGTGCGGGCAAGGGTGGCAGCTTCCACTGAACCAGGATGAGAGCCAGTCCACCGATGAGGACGATCCAGCGAAGGATCATGCCCACGAGGAACCGCATGAACGTTGCTCCCGCTCCACCCAGCGCGCTGAACGCTCGCGCAGCAAGCAGCGCGGTGGCGATAGCGACGATCAGGGCGCCCCCGAAGGCGGCCAGCGCGGCTGGACGTCCCTGCAGGGAAAAAGCGAGTCCCGCGACAACGGCCACCACCAGCTGCGCGATGACGACGCGCGTGGCAAGGTGACGACCGGCTGCAAGACTGTTAAGCAACGCGAGGCTCCCGTGGTTTCGCTCGAAGGCGGCACCAGATGGTTCAACGGGCCACGGTTTAATCTGGAAAAGTATACCAGCGCCGTAAACGACGGGACAAGCTGCGAAAGGCCAAAACCACCCGCCGGCGCGACCGTGCGTCGCGTCGTTGTCGAGGCGGCGCTGGCGCTCAGCCCCTGGCGGGCTGACCTGCCAGCACGCCGAACGACGCCGCCGTCTGCATGGCCACGGACATCGCGTCGGCAATCAACCCGCTGGCGGCGCGCGCGTGCCCTTCCATCGCCTGCAGTTGCAGGTCGGCCACGCGCTCCATGCCGCGCCAGGCCAGGGCCTGGGCAGCGGCGGCCTGCTCGACGAATCGGGCGAGGTCGGCGTAACCGTTTACTTCGGACATCGAGGCGGCCGTGGGGGACGGGGAGGCCGGAGTGTAGTCCCGCGCGCCGCAACGCAGCAACCGCGAATTGTTGCGGTGACAGCTATGTAGGAGCGCGCCCTGCGCGCGACATGTTTTGGGGCCGTGCCCCGGAGCTGGCGCGCCAGCGTGGGGACAGGCGCGAAAACATGTCGCGCGCAGGCGCGCTCCTACGGTGCCGAATATTCGGCGCCCGAGGTGCAGGTCTCGTGCACCACCACCTTCGCCAGGCCGGACACGTCCGGGCTCAGCCGCTCGAAGATCCAGCGGGCGAGGTTCTCGCTGGTGGGGTTTTCCAGTCCCTCGATGTCGTTGAGGTAGTGGTGGTCCAGGCGGTCGTACAGCGGCTGGAAGCGCGCCTTGAGGTCGCCGAAGTCCATGACCCATCCGAGCACGGGGTCGATAGGTCCCTCCACGTGCAATTCCACGCGGAACGAATGGCCGTGCAGCCGCGAACACTTGTGCCCTTCAGGCACATTCGGCAAACGGTGGGCCGCTTCGATGTTGAAGGTCTTGAAGATACGCATGCGGCGCATTGTAGCGGACCTGGCGCCGGGGACCGGGGAGCGGGGCCTTCACGACGGCGTTCGCACTTCGGCGCATCCGGCGGCCCGGTTCATGGACTTTTCATTACAGAACGGTTGCAGTGGTAACTGCCTGGCGTGCGCAGAGGGGTGCCCGCCGGCGTCCACGCGTACCCACAGGAGGCATCGATGTGCCTTGCTCGTGATTCCCTCGACGGCTCGCATGCGTGCGGGCTGGCCGAGGAAGTATTTGCCGCGTTGCCGTGGCCCTGCGTCGTCTGGCGCCTCGAAGGGCAGCGCACTGTGATGGTGAATGCGGCCTTCCAGCGCGAATTCGGCACGGCACGGGGGCGTGCCGGCCCGGCCTGGCTCGACGAACACCTCCAGCCCACCGCTACGGCGGACGAATTCGTGCTGCGCGATGCGCACGCGCCGCACCGGCGCTACCGGATGATCCGGCAGCAGCTCGACGTGCCGCCGGACGCCTTCCACGCCGTGTTCCTCATGCCGCTGCCCGCGGAAAGCCACGGCGACGAGCCCGCCGTGAGCGGCTTCGCCGCGCTGCGGCCGGACGTGTCGCTCACGCGCCGCGAGTCGCAGGTCCTCGAAGGAATCATGTGCGGCAAGCTCAACAAGGTCATCGCCAGCGAGCTGTCCATCAGCCCGAAGACCGTCGAACTGCACCGCGCGAACCTCATGGCCAAGCTGCGCGTGCATAACGTGGTGGAGCTGGCGCGCGCGGTGCTGGACCTTTCACTCCCCCCTGAAGACGAGCCTATCGTGGTGTAGGAGCGCGCAATGCACACAAAAAAAGCCGCGCCTGGGGCGCGGCTTTTGGTCTTGGTGGCTAGAGGCGGGCTCGAACCGCCGACCTCAGCATTATGAGTGCCGCGCTCTGACCAGCTGAGCTACCTAGCCGTGGAACCTGGTCGTCCGCGGGCTGTGCCGCGAAGGCCGGGCAGTTTAATCGCGGCTGGCTCTCCGTTCAAGTAGCGCCTTGCCCGCGCTTCTCGCGCTGTGGTTGAATCAGGCCGGACGAGGACCCGGCCTGCTGCCGGAAACCGGGCTCGCGGAGGGCGGATGATTGACGCTGATGGCTATCGACCGAACGTGGGGATCGTGCTCCTGAACGGAGACGGCCGCCTGTTCTGGGCGCGCCGTGTCAATCGCGACGGCTGGCAGTTCCCCCAGGGGGGCATGCGCAGCGACGAGACCCCGCTGGAAGCCATGTACCGGGAGCTGGAGGAAGAAACCGGCCTGCTCGCCCAGCACGTGGAAGTCCTCGCGGAAACCCGCGGCTGGCTGCGCTACCGCCTGCCGAACCGCTTCGTGCGCCACCATCAGCGGCCGACCTGCATCGGCCAGAAGCAGGTCTGGTTCCTGCTCCGCCTGACCTGCGGGGAAGACGCCTTCCGGCTCGACGCCTGCGAGAAACCGGAGTTCGACCTGTGGCGCTGGGTCGACTTCTGGTACCCGGCCCACCACGTGGTGAATTTCAAACGCCAGGTCTACGAGCGCGCCCTGCGCCAGTTCGCCCCCACGGTCGAAACCGTCTGCCGGGTCGAGGTGGGCCGGTGCCCTCAGCAGGCCGAGGCCCTGCGCCAGACCGGCGACGCCGGGATCTGAATGCCCTCGCGGGCGCGTAGTTGACAATCGTTCGCATTCGCGTTCGAATGTGCGCCCATGTACATCTGCATGTGCAACGCCGTCACCGACCACGCCATCCGCCGCGCCGCGGCCGAGGGCGTCGAGACCTTTGCCGAACTCCAGGCCCGCACGGGCTGTTCGGATTGCTGCGGCGCATGTGAGCCGGAAGCCCGCCAGTGCCTGCGCGAGGCCGTGGAGGCCACGCGGTCGGTCCTGACCTTCCTGCCCTCCCCGGCCTGACACCCTGCGTCCCAGTCGCGGACGCGAAGCGCCTTCATTCTCGTTACGTCATGCCTCCGCGGGGCAACGTATAGTCGTGCCCTGAACAACCAGGGAGACCCTCATGAAGGGCGACGCGAAGGTCATCGAATACCTCAACAAGGTCCTCTACAACGAGCTGGCCGCGATCAACCAGTACTTCCTGCATTACCGGATGTTCAAGGACTGGGGCTACAACGAGCTGGCCAAGCACGAGTACGAGGAATCCATCGAGGAGATGAAGCACGCGGACAAGCTGATCGAGCGGATCCTCTTCCTCGACGGCCTGCCGAACCTCCAGCACCTGGGCAAGCTGCGCATCGGCGAGAACGTCGTCGAAGCCCTGCAGGGCGACCTCGACCTCGAACTGCTGGCCACCAAGGACCTGCGCGAAGCCATCGCTTACAGCGAAGGCATCCACGACTTCGTGAGCCGCGATCTCTTCAAGTTCATCCTCGGCCAGGAAGAAGAACACATCGACTGGCTGGAAACCCAGTTCAGCCTGATCTCCGACATCGGCCCCGAGCGCTACATGCTCAGCAAGGTCGGCTCGCTGCACGACTGAAGGAAGGCCGCCGCAAGGCGGCTTTCTTCCGTTGTGGGGAACGGTTCCTTGACCATAGGCGGAAGCGGGGGCTATACCATCGCGGTCTTCACGCCTCCTCCACGGAACCGCCCATGGCTTCACGCCAACCGCCAAGGTTCGTCGTGCGCACGCTCGACGACGCGGCCAGCCAGCGCCGGAAGCGCCTCGTCCTGGTGGCGGGCTGGGCCGTGAGCCTGCTCCTGGTGGGCTTTGGCGCGTGGTTCGCCGCCGCGCGCGTGCCCGCCGTGGCGGGCGATCGCGGTCTCGTCCGCCAGCTCAAGGCCGACAACGAGGACCTCCGGCAGGAGGTGGCGAACCTCCAGCGGGCGGGCCAGGTGGCCGATGTGGCCGCGAAAGAACTCAAGCGGAATCTCGCCGAGCGCGACGAGGAGATCAGCGGCCTGCGCACGGACCTGGCCTTCTACTCGCGGCTGGTCGGCGGTGGCGGGCAACGGGACGGGCTGAAGATCCAGGGCGCCCGGACCATGCCGGTGAAAGGCACCGCCAACGCATGGAACCTCGTGGTCACCCTGACCCAGAACGCCCGCCGCGGCGAGGTGATCAAGGGCACGCTGAAACTGGCGGTCGAGGGCATCCAGGGCAACAAGGTGGCCACGCTCGAGGGCCCGGCCCTGGGCCAGGGCAGCCAGACGACAGACCTTCCCTTTTCTTTCAAGTACTTCCAGCAGATCCAGGGCAGCTTCACCCTTCCGGCCGGCTTCAAGCCGACCCGGCTGCGACTGGTCGCCGCTGTCACCGGCGATCAACCGGTCACCGGTACCGTGACGTGGAACGAAGCCCTGCGTAACGACGAGGCCAACGATGTTCAGCAATAACAGGAAGAACCAGGCGCCCTCCGTGAGCGCTGCCGCCACCAGCCTCATCGCCCGGGGCGTCACGCTGCGCGGCGACGTCCTCTTCAATGGCTCCCTCCATCTGGACGGGACCGTCGAGGGCTCCATCCACGGGGATGCCGGCAGCGACGGTGTGCTCACGATCAGTGAGACGGGCCGCGTCGTCGGCCGGATCGAGGTACCGCATGCCGTGATCAACGGCGGTGTCACCGGGGACATCCACGTGGCCGAGCGCCTGGAACTCGCCCCGCTCGCCCGGATCGACGGCGACGTGCACTACCAGGTGCTGGAAATGGCCGCCGGGGCGCAAGTGAACGGCAAGATGGTCCACCAGGCGCCCCAGACCATCCGCCAGCTGACCCAGGCCGCCATCGCGGCGGCGCCGGTGCTCGACGAGGCTTGACCTGTCCGGGAACGGCGCCATTATGGACAGCATGAACAACCCATTCCCCATGGCTCCCGGTAGCGGCGCGCCCGACTATCGCTCGGGCAACGCGCCACTGGTCTTCACCGAGGCCGCCGCCCGCAAGGTGCACGAGTTGATCGAAGAGGAAGGCAACCCCGGCCTCAAGCTGCGCGTGTACATCAGCGGAGGTGGTTGCTCCGGCTTCCAGTACGGCTTCACCTTCGACGAAGAGCAGGCCGAGGACGACCTGGCGGTGGCACGCGAAGGGGTCACGCTGCTGGTCGATCCGCTCTCGCTGCAATACCTGACGGGCGCAGAGATCGACTATGCCGAGTCGTTCAGTGGCTCGCAGTTCGTCATTCGCAATCCCAACGCGAAGACCACCTGCGGCTGCGGCTCCTCGTTCAGCGCATGAGCGAGGGAGCGTGAGCGTCGAACAGGAGCGCGACAAGGCCGCGGCAACGCGCGCCCGCGAGAACGTCTTCGCCGGGATCGACATCGACCGGATGGCGGAGCGCCGCGAAGACCGTCTCTGGATCGAAGAGCTGGAGGCCGCTGCCGGTACGCGCTTCCTGGTGCTCGATGCCGAAGGCAATGCGTTCATTCGCGCCGAGGCCGAGTCGCCGCAGTGGATGTCGCCCGCGATGCGCGCGGAGCGCTTCGGTGACATCCCTTCCACCTTCCTCGGCCTTTCCGGCGGTACCGCCTGGTTCGCGCTCGTGGTCGACGAGGCGCAGGCCGGACTCTTCGTTTCCGTGACCGGCGCCCGGCGCATGTCGCTGCGCGAGGCCGGCCTGGTGCTCGACGCGTTCGAAGCCGGGCTCTTCGCCTATGCGAAGGGCATCACCCACTGGCAGCGGCAGACCCGTTTCTGTAGCCAGTGTGGCGCGCCCACCCTCGTGGTGGCGTCTGGCCACCGCGTGCAATGCACGAATCCGGACGGCGCCCACCTGCACTTTCCGCGCACGGACGCCGCGATCATCGTGATCGTCGAGCACGGCGACGCCTGCCTGCTCGGACGGCAGCGCGGCTGGCCGGCCGGCCGCTATTCGACGCTCGCGGGCTTCATCGAGCCGGGCGAGTCGCTGGAAGATGCCGTGCGGCGCGAGGTGCGCGAGGAATCCGGCGTCGAAGTACTGCATGCCACTTACCATTCCTCGCAGCCCTGGCCGTTGCCCGCGTCGCTGATGGTCGGCTTCACCGCCACGGCGAAGACCCGTGAAATCCGCCTGCGTGACGAGGAGCTAGAAGACGCGCGCTGGTTCACCGTGGACGACATCGTCCAGGGCATGACCTCGGGCAAGCTCGGCGTACCGCCTCCGCTTTCCGTGTCGTATCGCCTGATCGAGCATTGGCTCAGTCTGCGCGGCGTGGACCTCAACCAGTTGGTGGCAAGCAGGCCGACCTGACCCAGGCAAGCAGCCAGACCTGACCGATGTGGGAAGCGTGCTGGCGCGCGAATGGGTGCTTGCGGCAAGTTCCGTTCGCGAGCCAGCGCCTTTCCCACAGGTTGGCTTCGGGCTCTAGGCTGGGCTCTCGGTCTATAAGCTCGCTCCCGTCGACAGGCAGGCTCCTTGGTCCACAGGCGAGCCGCTCGTTCGCCTACAATCCCGGCACCGACCTTGCGGATCGTGTCTGCCATGGCTTTACGTCTTCTCGCCGTACTCGTCGCCCTCGTCATCGCCTGGAGCGTGCCGCAGCTGGCCCGCTTGCGCGACGAACGCTGGTTCCGCCTCTGGGTGGACCGGCTCGCGGACCTGTCCGGCCCCGGGCGGGTCGCCGTCGCGCTGCTCGTACCGGTCGTCGCCTGCGCCCTCATCGCCGGCATCCTCCGCTCCCTGCCCTTCTTCGACCTCGGCTGGCTGGCATTCGCCATCGCCGTGCTGGTCTACGCGCTGGGACCGCGCGAGATCGAGAGCGACATCGACGCGGTGCTGCATGCGCGCGACACGCTGCGCAGGGATGAAGCGATCGCCGCGCTGCGTCACGACGACGCGCCTCTGGGCTGGTTCGCGCCGGTCCTCGTCGAGGCCGCGTTCTACGGCGCGCTGCGCCGGCGCTTCGGCGTACTGTTCTGGTTCTTCCTCCTCGGCCCCGCGGGTGCGCTGGGCTACCGCCTCGCCCAGATTCTCGCCCGCGATACCTTGCTCGCGGCAGATGCCGTCACACGCACTGCGGCGCGCAAGCTGGCCGATGGCCTCGACTGGATTCCCGCGCACCTGATGGTGTTCGCGATGGCGCTTGTGTCCGACTTCGATGCCGTCATGGGCGCCTGGAAGCAGTGGCACCGCACCTCGGGCAGCCCGCGCTCGCGGCTGGAACCGGATTTCCTGGGCGCCGTCGCGCGTGCCGGCGTCGACGCCGACGTGGAAGCCGGCGACGGCTACGTGCAGGACGTGAGCGATCCCATCGCCGAACTGGAGGATGCCCGCCGGGTCATCCGGCGCGTGCTGGTCGTATGGCTGGCCGTCGTGGCGGTGATCGTCCTGGCCGCCTGGTTCGCCTGACAGGACCGCAGGTCCGATCGGCGGCCTCGCCTGGCCGAACGCAAAATGTAGGAGCGCGCCTGCGCGCGACATGTTTTGGGGCCGTGCCTTGAAGCTGGCGCGCGAGCTTTTGGACTGGCGCGAAAGGCGGTCGCGCGCAGGCACGCTCCTACAGGAGCCCGTTGAAGCCTTAGGTGTAGGAGCGCGCCTGCGCGCGACATGTTTTGGGGCCGTGCCTTGGAGCTGGCGCGCAAGTTTTTGGACTGGCGCGAAAGGCTCAGCGCGCGCAGGCGCGCTCCTACACGGGGGCTGTCTTCAGGCCTTGTCGCCGCGGAGTTCGGTTACTCGTGCCTCAAGCGACGCGGCATTGGCATCGCCGGCAGCAAGCGGCGCGCCACCCACCAGTTCGATCCTCGACCAGAACCGCCGCGGCAGGCGGGCGCGGCGCAGCGCGCTGTCGCGACGGCTGAAGATGCTGCCCCACATGCCGCGCAAGGCCAGCGGCACGACGGGCACCGGCCGGCGGGCGAGGATGCGGTCCACGCCGGGGCGGAAGCTCTGGATGCTGCCGTCTCGCGTGATCCCGCCCTCCGGGAAGATGCAGACCACCTCGCCATTCGCCAGCGCTTCGTCGACGAGCTCGAACGCGCGCTCCATCAGTGCCGGATCCTCCTGCCGCCCCGCGATGGGAATGGCCTTCGCCGTGCGGAACACGAAGCGCAGCACGGGAATGTCATAAATCTTGTAATACATCACGAAACGCATCGGCCGCCGCACGCTGGCCATGAGGATCATCGGGTCCATGAAACTCACGTGGTTGCAGACGACGAGCGCCGCGCCCTCGTCGGGCACGTTCTTCAACCCGTCCACGCGCACGCGGTAAAGCGTGTTCACCATCACCCAGGTGATGAAGCGCATGAGGAATTCGGGCACGAGGGTGAAGATGTACACGGCCACGGCGATGTTGATCAGGCCGGTGATCAGGAAAATCGTCGGCACGTCCAGGCCCATCGCGGTCAGGCCGATGCCGAAGCCCGAGGCGATGCAGATGAGCAGCGCGTTGACGATGTTGTTGCCCGCGATGATGCGCGACAGCCGGTCGCGCGGCGCGCGGCTCTGCACGAAAGCGAACAGCGGCACCACGTAGAAACCGGCGAAGGCGCCGATCATGGTCAGGTCCAGCATCGCCCGCCACGCGCCAGGGACGCCGATGAAGGCTGCCCAGTCCAGGGCCACGCCCGGCGTCACGCCGGGCCGCGCGAAATACAGATCGACCGCGAACACGGTGAGGCCGAACGCGCCCATGGGCACGAGGCCGATCTCGACGCGACGGCGCGACAGCCGCTCGCACATCAGCGAGCCGATGCCCGTGCCCAGCGAGAACAAGGTGAGCACCAGCGTGTTGACCGAGCCATCGCCACCGAGCACGTGCCGGGTGTACGTGGGCAGCTGCGCGATCATCACCGTGCCGAAGAACCAGAACCACGAAATGCCCAGCACGGCGTTGAACACCGCGCGGTCTTCGTGGGTGATCTTCAGCACGCGCCAGGTCTCGCTCAGCGGGTTCCAGTTGAAACGGAGATCAGGCGCCGTGGCCGGCGCCAACGGGATCGCGCGGCTGGCGAGATAGCCCATGCAGGCGATGCCGATCGTCGTCAACGAAGCAGCGAGCGTGCCGTAGCCTGCGATGAGCATGAGCGAGTTGCCGACGATCATGCCGATCAGCATCGCGAGCTGCGTGCCCGTCTCCACCAGCGCATTGCCACCCACCAGTTCGCTGCGCTCCAGTGCCTGCGGAAGGATCGAATACTTGATCGGGCCGAATACCGTCGAGTGCACGCCCATGAGGAACAGCACGACGAGCAGCAGCGACACGTGGTGGGTGAAGAAGCCGAATGCCGCGATGCTCATCGCGGCGATCTCGAACAGTTTCACGTAGCGGATGATCCGCGTCTTCTCGAACTTCTCCGCCAGCTGTCCGGCCGTGGCGGAAAAGAGGAAGTACGGAAGGATGAACAGCGCCGGCGCCAGGTTCGTGTAGAGCGATACCTGGGCATCGGGCAAGGCCATCTGGAAGGCGACCAGCATGACCATCGCGTTGCGGAAGGCGTTGTCGTTGAAGGCACCGAGCGCCTGTGTCCAGAAGAACGGTGCGAATCGCCGTTTGGCGAGCAGGGAGAACTGGGACATCCGGGATGTTCCTTTCAGATGGCCCAGTGTAGCCGAGCGATGATGGCCGAACAGGGACGGAGTTCAGCGGAAACCTGAGCGTCTTTCGGTGATGACTACAGTCGTCTCGGAACGTGCCCAGCCATCTCGGTGCACCCTCAGCCGAGGACAAGCAACGATGAAGCTCCGATATTTCGCAGAGGCTCAGGTGCGCGAAAGCGCCCGATGCGCAATGTCGCCGCGATAGAACGCATCGGCGAAATGGACGCGTTCCACCGCGGCGTATGCAAGGGCGCGTGCCTCGGCCAGGTCGCTCCCGAGCGCGCACACGGCGAGCACGCGCCCTCCGGCAGTCACCGGGCGGCCGTCCGCGCCTTCCGCCGTGCCCGCATGGAAGACCTTCACCTCCGGGCCGAAGTCGATGTCCGTGCCTTCGATGGCATCGCCTGCGCGGACCTTGCCCGGGTAGCCGCCTGCGGCGACCACCACGCCGAGCGACGGTCGCGGGTCCCACTGCGCCTGGACATCGGCAACGCGCCCGTCGAGGGCGGCTTCGACGAGGTCCACGAGGTCCGAGCGCAGGCGCAGCATGATCGGCTGGGTTTCCGGATCGCCGAAGCGCACGTTGAATTCGATGACCTTCGGTGCGCCGGTCCTGTCGATCATCAGGCCCGCGTAGAGGAAACCGGTGAACGGCATGCCGTCGGCCGCCATGCCGGTCAGCGTCGGCTCGATGATCTCCCGCATCACGCGCGCCGACACCTCGTCCGTCACCACGGGTGCCGGCGAGTACGCGCCCATGCCGCCGGTGTTCGGGCCCTTGTCGCCGTCGTCGCGGCGCTTGTGGTCCTGGCTGGTCGCCATCGGCAGGGCGTGCTTGCCGTCGGCGATCACGATGAAGCTGGCTTCCTCGCCGTCGAGGAATTCCTCGATTACCACGCGCGAGGATGCGTCGCCGAAGGCCTGCTGGCCGAGCATGTCTTCGAGCGCCGCCTCCGCTTCGCCCGTCGTCATCGCCACGACCACGCCCTTGCCGGCGGCGAGGCCGTCCGCCTTGATGACGATCGGCGCGCCTTTTTCGCGGACGTGTGCAAGCGCGGGCGCCAGTTCGGTGAACACCGCATAGTGGGCTGTGGGAATGCCGTGGCGGGCGAGGAAGTCCTTCGCAAACGCCTTGCTGCCTTCGAGCTGCGCGGCGGCGGCGCTCGGACCGAAGCAGCGCAGGCCTTCGTTGGCGAAGCGGTCGACCACGCCGGCGACCAGCGGCACCTCGGGACCGACCACGGTCAAGCCGACGTCCTCGCGGCGCGCCAGCGCCACCAGGCCGTCGATATCGGTGACGGCCACGGGAGCGTTCCTCATTCCCGGCTCACGGGCCGTGCCTGCATTGCCCGGCGCCACGATCACCTCGTCCACCCGCGGGGACTGGCCAAGCTTCCAGGCCAGCGCGTGTTCGCGCCCGCCGCCGCCGATGACGAGGACTTTCATGGGACTCTCCGGATATCGAGCCGTCTATTCTAACCGGGCGACTGGCGTCGTCGAACCTTGTGGGAGCCGGCTAGGCCGGTTATCCCGCGGCAGCGGGCCGGCTTGCCGGGAGCATCCGTTGCCGCGGAAGGGGCATCCACAAAAATGTCCGAGCCCGTGGCGTTCCATGCGGCGAAGCCGCTTGAGCCATGGGCACGCGCGAGCGTGCCGACCGGCGCGAAAGGCTGTCGCGCGCGGTGCGCGCTCCTACAGCAGCCGCGGGAACCCGCGGCGTCAAAGCGCCGGACGGATGAGCGCGAGCAGTTCGCCGCGGGGCAGTTTGCCGGTTTCGTTGCGGGGCAGCGCTTCGACGAGGCGCAGCGGGCGGGGCAGGAAGACCGGGTCCATCGCCTGGCGCAGCGCGGCGAGCACGGTCTGCTCCGTCATGCCCGGTGCCACGACCAGTCCCGCGATACGTCGCACGCCGGAGGCATCGGTCTCGTCGAGCTGGAACAGCACGCCGTCGAGCACGCCGTCGATGGCGAGCAGGCGGCGGTTGAGGTCGCCCAGCGAGGCGCGTTTGCCGGCAATTTCGAGGAGGTCGGTATTGCGGCCGCGCAGGCGGAAGCGGCGGCCTTCGTCGTGCAACGTCACGATGTCGGCCAGCGCGATCGGTTCGGCCAGCTGCGGTGCGTCGACGAGCGTGCCGTCCGGCTGCGGATGGAGGGTGACGCCGGCGTAGAGCGTCCAGTCCTCTTCCACCGACGTCCGCCGGCTGGCGAAGACGCAGGTTTCCGTGGAGCCGAACACTTCATAGAGGGGCGCGCGGAAGCGCTGCTCCGCCGCCGCGGCGAGTTCCACCGGCATCGGCGCGGTGGCCGAGACGAAGGCGGCGAGCGTCGGCAAGGTAACGCCGGATTCCACGATGGCGCGAAGGTGCACCGGCGTGGTGACCAGCACGCGCGGTTCCGGCATCGTGCCGAGAGCGGTCGCCACATCGGCCGGGAAAAAGGGGCGCCCGGCGTGCACGCTGACTTCGGAAAGCAGCGGCATCAACACGGACATCTCCATGCCGTACATATGCTGCGGCGGCACGGTGGCGACGAGGTCGAACGATCCGCCGATCGCCTTGTCCAGCATGTGCGCGTTTCCTGCATTGCTGGCGACGAAGCTGCTCCAGGTCTTGACGTTCGGCTTCGGCCTGCCTGTGGACCCCGAGGTATAGCCGATGGCGGCCACCGCGTCCGCGGGAATCATCGGCACCTCGTGGAGAGGCGCCACGTCGTCGTCGAGCGGCGGCATGCGCAGGTAACCGGCCGGCGCCGGCGACAACGCCAGTTCGCCGATGGCATAGCAGCCCGGGTGCCCCGCCATCACCTCGTCCACCGCCTGCGGCGCGCGCGAAGGCGGCAGCAGGTTGGCCTGCCCGCGCACGATCAGTGCGGCGAAGGCCACCAGGAAGGCGTAACGGTCTTCGCAGAGGTTGACCGCGCAGTCTGCTTCGGGAAGCAGGGCCGCCACCTTGTGCACGTGACCGAGGAACGTGGCGGCGCTGACGAGCCGGCCATCGCGCCACGCAATGGGCCGGGACAACGCGCCCACGAGCAACGGCGAGGGCGCGCCGGCAAGGCGCCCGGTGATTTCATGAACGTTCGACGACAATGGCAGGCCCCCTTCCTCAGGCGCGGATCATAGCGCCGCTCAGGGCGTCGCGGATGACCGTCGGACGGTCCAGGCCGCCCAGCGGGGCGTCCAGCGCGGCATCCAGGCGGTCGCCGAAGTAGCGCTCCAGCGTGGCCAGGTCGCGGGCGGGCGGTTCGCCGTGCGGGTTCGCGCTGGTCGACACCAGCGGCCGACCGAAGGCACGGCACAGGGCCGCCGCCGGTTCGTGAGCGGTCACGCGCAGGGCGATGCCGGCGTGGGCGCCGGCGACCCAGTCGGGAACGTGGGCACTGCGTGGGAATACCCAGGTGTTAGGGCCGGGCCACGAGGCACGCACGTGTTCGAGCACCGAATCCGGTACGGCCGCGAAGTCGATGTAGGGCTCGACCTGTTCAATGCTCGCGGCGATCAGCAGGACACCCTGCGTCGCCGGCCGTCCCTTCAGCGCGAACACGCGCTCGAACGCGGCGCGATCGTGCGGATCGCAGCCAAGGCCGAAGACCGCCTCGGTGGGATAGGCAAGCACGCCGCCGTCACGCAGGACCGCGGCGGCCGCGCCGATGCTGGAGGGATCGAAGCGGCGCATGTCAGCCTGCCGCGCGCGACACCGTCTTGGTCGCCTTAGTGGCCGCGGTCTTCTTCGCGGCAGTCTTGCTGGCCACCGTCTTCTTCGCCGCGGTCTTCTTGGCCGCAGCCTTCTTGGCCGTGGTCTTCTTGGCGGTCTTCTTGGCCGCCGTCTTCTTCACGGCGGTCTTCTTCGCCGGCGCGTCCTTGGCCGCAACCTTCTTCGCCGCGGCTTTCTTCGTCGCCGTCTTCTTGGCGGCGCGGCCGCCGCGCGGCTTCTTCACCGGTGCCGCCGCGAGCAGTTCCGCGCACTCGGCCTCGGTAAGCGTTTTCGGATCGCGGTCCTTCGGAATGCGCGCGTTCTTTTCGCCGTCGGTGATGTACGGGCCGTAGCGGCCGTTGAGTACCTGCACGCCGTTGCCGAAGTCGAGGATGGTGCGGTTGGCGATGGCCTCGAGCTTTTCCTGCACGAGTTGCAGGGCACGCGGCAGTTCGATGGTGTACGGATCGTCCTCCGGCTTGAGCGAGGCATAGGTGCTGCCCTGCTTCACGAAAGGACCGAAGCGGCCGATGCCGACGGTGACGTCCTCGCCCGCGTCGGACTGGCCGAGCGTGCGCGGGAGCTTGAACAGTTCCATCGCCTCGTCGAGGGTGATGGTGTGCATGCTCTGGCCGGGACGCAGGCTGGCGTAGGTCGGCTTGTCGTCATCGTCCTTGCTGCCGATCTGCGCGTACGCACCGTAACGGCCGAGGCGAACCGACACGGGCTTGCCGCTCTTCGGATCGGCGCCGAGTTCGCGCGCGCCCGTGGCCTCGCTGCGGTCGACGGATTCGGTCTTGTCGTCCACCAGCGTCTTGAACGGCTGCCAGAAGCGCTCGAGCAGCGGGACCCAGGCTTCTTCGCCACGGCTGACCGCGTCCAGTTCGTCTTCGAGCCGCGCAGTGAAGTCGTAATCGACGTACTGGGCGAAATGCCCGGAGAGGAACTGGCTCACGGCACGGCCGACGTCCGTCGGCTTGAACCGCCGGCTCTCGAGCAGGACGTACTCGCGGCTGAGCAACACCTGGATGATGCTGGCGTAGGTCGACGGACGGCCGATGCCGTATTCCTCGAGCGTCTTGACCAGGCTGGCTTCGGAGTAGCGCGGCGGCGGCTCGGTGAAGTGCTGGTCGGCGTCGATCTTCGACACCGGCACCACGTCGCCCTGGGCCAGGCGCGGCAGGCGGCGCTGGTCGTCATCGTCGTCGGTCTTCTGGTCGCGGCCTTCCTCGTACACGGCGAGGAAGCCGGGGTCGACCACCGTGGTGCCGCTGGCGCGGAACGCGGAATCGCCCACCGGGAATTCCACCGACACGGTGTTCAGGGTGGCGTGGACCATCTGGCAGGCGACGGTGCGCTTCCAGATGAGCTCATAGAGCTTGCGCTGGTCGTCGTTGAGGAACGAGGCGACGCTGCGCGGCGTGCGCATGGCCGAGGTGGGGCGGACCGCCTCGTGCGCTTCCTGCGCATTCTTCGACTTGGATTTGTAGACCTGGACCCCGTCGGGGAGCGCCGATTTGCCGTATTCGCGCCCGATCAGGTCGCGGAGCTCGGCGACGGCGTCGTCGGAAAGCGCCACCGAGTCGGTACGCATATAGGTGATGAGACCGACGTTACCCTCGCTGCCGAGTGCCACGCCCTCGTAGAGTCCCTGGGCCACGCGCATCGTGCGGCTGGTGGAGAAACCGAGCTTGCGCGCGGCCTCCTGCTGCAGCGTGGAGGTGGTGAAAGGCGGCGCCGGGCGGCGCTTGCGCTCGCGGCTGGTGACCTCGCCGACCGTGAAGCGGCCGCCGGCGGCTTTCTCCAGCGCGGCACGCGCCGCCATGGCATCGACCTCGTTGGTGAGGTCGAACTGTTCGAACTTCTTGCCGTGCAGCTTGACCAGGCGGGCCTCGAAGGCGCCGTCGGGGTGAGTCAGGCTGGCCTGGATCGTCCAGTACTCGCGGGCCTTGAAGGCTTCGATCTCGAGCTCGCGCTCCACGATCATGCGCAGCGCCGGCGACTGCACCCGGCCGGCCGACAGGCCCCGCTGCACCTTGCGCCAGAGCACCGGGGAGAGGTTAAAGCCCACCAGGTAGTCGAGGGCGCGGCGGGCCTGCTGGGCGTCGACCAGGTCGTGCGACAGCTTGCGCGGGTTGGCCACGGCCTCCTTGATGGCCTTCGGCGTGATCTCGCTGAACACCACGCGCTGCACGTCCTTGCCCTCGAGCAGGCCACGCTCCCGCAGGATCTCGCTGATGTGCCAGGAGATGGCCTCGCCTTCGCGATCCAAGTCGGTAGCCAGGTAGATGCTGCTGGCCGCCTTGGCCGCCTTGGCGATGGCGTCGACGTGCTTCTCGTTCCGGTCGATGACCTCGTAGGCCATGCGGAAGCCGTCCTCGGGGTCGACGGCGCCCTCCTTCGGCCGGAGGTCGCGGACGTGGCCATACGACGCCAGCACCTGGAAGTCGGCTCCCAGGTACTTGTTGATCGTCTTGGCCTTGGCCGGCGATTCGACGATGAGGAGGTTCTTTGCCATGCGTTACCGATTCCGAGGAGCGCGGGGGCGAGTGAACCCCAGCGTATGTATATATTTAGTTGGAAACATATCGCCGTGACGGCTGTCAAGCCGCGGCTACCGGACTACACGCTGGTAGCGGTTGCCCGGCAGGGTCGCGATCTCGCCTTCGAGTTCCAGTATCAGCAGCATCGACGACAGCGCCCCCGGGGAGAGGCCCGTCGTGCCCACAAGGGCGTCGAGGGAGGCGGGATCGTACCCCATGACGTCGAGGAGGCGGCGATATTCCTCATCCTGGCGCCAGTCGAAGGGGCCGGTCTTGGGCCTGGTTGCGGTGCCGCCCCGCTCCAGCCGGGCCCGCAGCTCGGCCCCGAGTTCCATCGCGGCGGGGGCCAGGGCGGCCAGGACCTCCTCCGGGCGCTGGACCAGCCGGGCGCCCTCGGCGATGAGCGAGTGGCAGCCCTCGGCCAGCGGATTGTGGATCGAGCCCGGGAGGGCGAAGACCTCGCGGCCCTGTTCTCCCGCGCAGCGGGCCGTGATGAGCGAGCCCGAGCGCAGGCCGGCCTCCACCACGACCACGCCGAGGCTCAGGCCGGCGATGATCCTGTTCCGCTGGGGGAACTGGTGTACCAGGGCCGGGACGCCGGGCGGGTACTCGCTGACGATGGCGCCCTGTGCCGCGATCCGGCGGGCCAGCGCGTGGTGTTTGCGAGGATAGACCCGGTCGGGCCCGGTGGCGATCACCGCCACCGTGGGCTGGCCGGCATCCAGGGCGGCCATGTGGGCTGCGCCGTCGATGCCGTCGGCCATGCCGCTGGTGACCAGAAGGCCGGCCGTGGCCAGCTCGGCCGCAAAGCGCCGGGCGTTGGCGAGCCCGGGCTCCTGCGCCCGCCGGGCCCCCACGATGGCCACCTGGGGCCGCAGGAGGAGCGATGCGTCGCCCTTCACGAACAGGGCCGCCGGCGGATCGGGGATGGCCTCGAGTTGGGGAGGGAAGTCCTCCTCGGTGCAGCGGAGCATGCGCTGGTCGTCCCCAGCCAGCCAGGCGAGGTCGTGGGCCAGCGTGGCCTCGTCCGGGCGTTCGATCCAGTCTCGTGCGTCAGGGCCCAACGCTTCCGGATGGTGTTGAAGCCAGCGCAGCAACGCGGACGCGCTGCCACGGGCCACGAGGCCCTCGCGCAGGCGCCGCGCGCTGAAGTCGGGGATGCGCAGGAGGATCAGCCACTCGCGCAGGTCGTGGTCGGAATCGGTCATCCGCGCAGTTTAGGGGGCTGGCGGCGGCGTCCTGTCGGAAAATGTCGACTGGCTGGGTGGTGTTTCCTCCATGGAGGAGCGTGTCCGGCGCGTTTATGGCCGCTTCGGGTACGACACACAGTTCGGACCAGTTCCCCGGTTGGCGCGCCAGCTTCGGGGTCGTGGCCTCAAAACATGTCGCGCGCAGGGCGCGCTCCTACAGGAGAATCGGAGGGATTTACTCCGGTGCTACCAGCTTGTCGCCCTTCTTCAACGGGCGCAGGGCGTCCATCACCAGGGCGTAGCTCACGTGGTCGAAGGTACGGAAGACCATCAGATGGCCACCGTACTCGTCCGGCAGCTTCACCTTGCGCGAGGTGTCGCGACGGTTGTAGTTGCCGCTCACTTCGTCGGCGATCGTCTCGCCCTGGCTCATCACCGTGAAGGTGGTGCCGTTGTCGACGCCATCGGCCGAACCGGCCGAAATGGACACGACCTGGCGGCTGCCCACGGCAGCCAACGCGTCGGTGAAGCCGATGACGCGTGCATCGGCCGGCAGCGCCTTTGGCGCATGCGGATAGAAATAGGGGTCGTAGGGCTTGTCGTCGACCTGCATCAGGCGGTCGCCTTTGCGGACCTCGAGGGTGGAATCCACCAGCACGAGGCTGGCGACGTCGCCGTTGGTCGCGATGACCTCGGCCGTGCCGATCACGGAAACTTCCACGCCGCGGTCGTCGCCCTTGCCGGTATGGGTGTCGTGACGCGAATCTTCGCGCCACGGGCTCGGTGCCATCGACACGTCGCTGTCGAGTTCGTCGGCCACGAAGGAGCCGTGCGAGGGATTGTCCAGCATGTCGAAGCCGCCCTCGTTGCCGCCGTGGTCGCGGAAGCGGTTGGTCGGGCGGACGATGGCCCAGCGCTGGCCCGGCTGCGCCGCGTCGAGGTCGCGCGCATAGATCTTGTTGCCCGGCGTGGCGCGCAGGTGCGACTCCTCGAAACCCACCAGGTACGGCGCCTGCTCGACCTCGTCGGCATTCATCACGCGCAGTTCCTTGAGGAACATGCGCAGCTCGCTGAGCGGGATGGCCGTGACCGGCTCGCCTTCGGTGCGGATGCGCGGCTGCAGGCCGATGCGCGGACCGCCGCCGAACATGGACAGGTTGAGCACGTCGCCCGGATAGATGAGGTGGGGGTTACGGACCTGCGGATTGGCCTGCCAGATCTCCGGCCAGAGCCACGGCTTGCTCAGGAAACGCGCCGAAATGTCCCACAAGGTGTCGCCTTTGCGCACTGTGTAGGTGTCCGGGTGGTCGGGACGAAGCTGGGACGCTGCCGCATAAGCGGCCACAGTGAAAAGCATGCCGCCAAGCAGCATGGCGAACTTCTTGATCATGGCGGGTTTTCCCCCTTCCCCGGTGCTGTCGCGAGTGTAACCGAATCGTTAATGGGCACAATACGTGCCCCGCGCTAGAATACGGGGGCATCCTACCTTCGCCGCTGCTTGGATTTCGCCGATTTGCCCGCAAATCCGCGGACGAGGCGCCGCAACGGCCCGTGAACGTTCAAGGTGACACCGTGTCCACCCTCGCCATCCTCGAATTCCCCGACCCGCGCCTGCGCACCGTCGCCGCGCCGGTCACCGTCTTCGACGACGAACTGAAGCAGTTCGTGGCCGACATGTACGAGACCATGTACGCCGCCAACGGCGTCGGTCTGGCCGCCACCCAGGTGAACGTGCACAAGCGCGTGCTGGTCGCCGACATGAGCGACGACCGCAACGAGCCCATGGTGCTGATCAATCCCGAGATCCTCGAGAAGGACGGCCAGCAGGTCTACCAGGAAGGCTGCCTGTCCTTCCCCGGCATCTACGCCGACGTGACCCGCGCCCTGCACGTGAAGGTTCGCGCCCAGGACGTGGACGGCAAGGAGATCGTCGTCGAGGCCGAAGGTCCGCTTGCCGTCTGCATCCAGCACGAGATGGACCACCTCGCCGGCAAGGTGTTCGTCGACTACCTGTCCCCGTTGAAGCGCGGCATGCTGCTCAAGCGGATGGAAAAGCAGCGCAAGGCCAGCGCCTGACCGATGGCGAACCCTTCCCTGCGGGTGGTGTTCGCCGGAACGCCGGAGTTCGCCGTTCCCTGCCTCGAAGCCTGCCGTGCCTCCGGCGCGGAGGTCGTTGCCGTTTACACCCAGCCTGACCGGCCGGCGGGCCGCGGCCGCAAGCTCGCCGCCAGCCCGGTGAAGGAAGCGGCGCTGCTTGCCGGCATCCCGGTCGAGCAGCCCGAGTCGTTCAAGGCCGAAGCGGATCGCGCGCGCCTGGCCGCCTATGCGCCGGACCTCATGGTGGTGGTCGCCTACGGCCTCATCCTGCCACGCAAGGTGCTCGCCATTCCGCGCCTCGGCTGCTGGAACGTGCATGCCTCGCTGCTGCCGCGCTGGCGCGGCGCGGCACCGATCCAGCGTGCCATCCTCGCGGGCGATGCCGAATCCGGCGTCGATCTCATGCAGATGGAGGCGGGCCTCGACACCGGGCCCGTCCTGATCGAACGGCGCACGCCGATCGCTGCCGGGGAAACCGGTGGCAGCCTGCACGACCGCCTTTCCTTACTCGGCGCCGACGCGCTTGCCGAAGGCCTGCGCCGCACGATGGCGGGCGAAACGCTCGTGCCGCGGGCACAGCCGGAGGAAGGCGTCGAATACGCGCACAAGCTCGACAAAGCCGAAGCCCGCCTCGACTTCGCGCAGCCGGCCATCTCGCTGGAACGCAAGGTCCGCGCTTTCGATCCCTGGCCGGTGGCCGAAGCCGAGATCGCCGGCGAGCGCCTGCGGATCTGGTCAGCGCATGCGGTACCCGGCGTCGCCGGTGCCGAGCCGGGCCGCATCCTGGCGGCTTCGCGTGAAGGCATCGACGTAGCCTGTGCCGAGGGGGCGCTGCGCCTCACGGACGTGCAGCGCGCGGGAGGCCGACGCATCGGCGTTGCCGATTATCTCAATGCGCGCCCGGAGCTGAAGCAGGCCGCCTCGTGAGCCGCGCCATCTCCGTGCGCGCGCTCGCCGCCGAGGCGTTGGCCGAGATCGCGCTGTCCGGCCATTCCTTGCGCGATGTGGCCAACCGCGCGCTCCCGCGTCTTCCCGATTCCCGCGACCGCGCCTTGCTCACCGCGCTGCTCAACGACGGCGCCCGCTGGTGGCCACGTTTCGATGCCGCGCTCGACCGCCTGCTGGACAAACCCATCCGGCGCAACGAGCCGGCGATCCACGCACTGCTGGTGACCGGCCTGGTCCAACTGGAGATCCTCGAGTTGCCGGGCTACGCCGCCGTGGCGGCGACGGTCGAGGCGGCGCGCGAGTTGCGCCGTCCACGTCTCGCAGGCCTGGTCAACGCCGTGCTGCGGCGCTGGCAACGCGAGCGCGAATCGCTGTCGGCCGAGCTCGACGCCGTTCCCGCGACACGCCACGCGCATCCGACCTGGCTCGCCGAAACCATCGCGCGCGACTGGCCCGGCGAGGCCGAGGGCATATTGGCCGCCGCCAACACGGAACCGCCGCTCATGCTGCGCGCCAACCGGCGCCGCACGACCCGCGCCGAACTTGCCGAGCGCCTGCGCGACGCCGGGCAGACGGTAGAGCTCCACCCCTGGCTCGCCGACGCGCTCGTCCTTCCGCACAGCACCGACGTCACCCGCCTGCCGGGTTTCGAGGAAGGGTTGTTCGCCGTCCAGGACGGCGCCGCGCAGGTTCCCGCGGACCTCCTCGAACTGGCCGACGGCCAGCGCGTACTCGATGCCTGCGCCGCGCCCGGTGGCAAGGCGTGTCACGTGCTGGAGCGGGCGACGCTCGACCTGCTCGCGGTGGAATTCGAGGCGAAGCGCGCGCCGCGCATCCGGCAGAACCTCGCGCGCCTCGGTCTCGAGGCGGAGGTGATCGTCGGCGATGCCGGCGATCCGTCGGCGTGGTGGGATGGCCGTCCGTTCGACCGTGTGATGATCGACGCGCCCTGCTCCGCCACCGGCGTGATCCGCCGGCGCCCCGACGTGCGCCTGCATCGCCGGGCGGCCGATATCGACGCGCTGGTCGCGCAGCAGGAGCGCATCCTCGCCGCGTGCTGGGAAACGCTTGCCCCCGGCGGACGCCTGCTCTACGTCACCTGCTCACTGCTCCGACGGGAAAACGAAGGCGTCGTTGGCGCGTTCCTCGCCAGCCACGGCGATGCGCAGGCCCTGCCCATCGCCCTTCCCGCGGGACAGCCGGCAGCGGTAGGTTGGCAGGTCCTCCCTGGCGACGGCGACCTCGACGGGATGTACTACGCCTTGCTCGCGAAGTCGCGGACCAGCGCCGCGTAGACGGCCTCGGTGGCATCCACGAAGCGCTCCATCCCGAACTCCGCTTCCGCGTGTTGCCGCGCGGCGCGCCCCATGGCGGGCAGCGCATCGCGTTCGTCCAGCAGACGGCGCAAGGCAGCGGCGATCGCCTCGCGATCGCGCGCGGGAACGATCCAGCCATCGTCGCCCGGACGGATGTTCTCCGGCAGGCCTGCGTAATCAGTGACCAGCACGGGTTTGCCCATCGCCATCATTTCGCGGCAGGCGAACGAGATCGTCTCCACGTCCCAGGACAGCACGAAGCCGGCATCCAGCGCCGCGATCATCGGCCGCACGTCGCCCAGCCTTCCGGCGAAATGCACCTGCGCCGCAACGCCCAGGGCCTCCATCCGGGCGAAGTCCGCGGTCTTAGGCACGCCTCCGGCCAGCACGACACGCAGGCGGGCACGCTGGTCCGGCGCCAGCAGGGCGAGGGCTTCGACCAGATCCATCCAGCCCTTGTAATCGGCGGTGCCTGCGTTGCTGCCGATCAGCAGCGGCTGGGTCGCCGCCCCTGGTTCGAGCCAGCCAGCGCGCCGTGACGGATCGGCCGCCTGCGGAGCGAAGCGCTCGATGTCGACGCCGTTGAACACCGTGGCCACGCGGCAACGCGCATACGGCGACGCCATGACCTGGCGGCGCACGAACTCGCACACCGCGATGACCTGGTCGGTGCCGAAGCGCGAGCGCCAGGCATGGCCGATGCCGGTCAAGGGTTTGGAATTGTGCTTGGTGAGCACGATGGCAGGGCGGGGACGCAGGCCACGGACGGCGGACATGACCAGGCGATGGTCAGCCGAGCCGTTCACGTGGACGACGTCGAAGCGCTCGCTGCGCAGGTAGCCCGCAAGCTGGCGCCGCGCATGGGCCCGCGCGGCAAGCCGGCGAAGACCGTTCGGGAAGGGCTGGTCGAGCAGCGTGACGCCGGGGATGGCCCGGGCTTCGCGATTCAGCCGGCTATCCGGCGGAGCCGCCACGTGCACCTGGTGCCGGCCGGCGAGCCCGCGCGCCAGTCCCAGGATATACGTGGTGTGACCTCCGCCATCGCCTTCGTGGAAGTTCGTGAAGAGGAGCTTCATCGGGCGGTGTCGGTCCTGGCTTGCCTGGGAAAGCTGAATTCCGGCCTTTACGCCGGTGGATCCCGAGCGGCATCGGCCGTGAGTTAAAGTACCATGCCCTCGCGCACAACCGGCGGCCCAGCCGCCGCAGGCGTGGCCGCCGTGCCGTCCCGATCGAAGCAAGGTGCCGAGTGCTCGAAAAAACCAACCCGTGGCGCATCTGGATCGTCTCGCTGCTGATCGCAGTCATGCCGCTCACGTTCGCGGTCCCGGTCAAGGCGAAATCGGTCCCTGCCGCCATCCTCTTCCTAGCCGGCCTGTGGGCCCTGTGCCGGGACCCGGAAACCCGCCGGGCGTTTCGCCGTGCCGCCTGGGTCATAGGGCCTGCCGCGCTCGCCTTCGCCTTCTGGCTGGCGAACGTCCTCGCCCATGGCGTCGACATGCGCGAGTTCGACGTCATGTCGCACATCCTGGCCTTCCTCGTCATCGCGGCCAACTTCGCCGCGCCGCTGCGCACGGCGGTGCTGCGCATCGGATTCAGCCTGACCGCGGGCGTGCTCGGGGGCATCTGCCTCGAGCAGCACTACATCGAAGGCATCGACCGGGTCTACGGCATCAACAACGGCCTGTGGGGCGCCATCGAATTCGGCATGTTCATCCTGGTGCTGTCACTGATCGCGGTGGCCCAGGCGCTGCGCACCGAACTCGGCCGCGGCGAGCGCCTGCTGCATGGATTCCTGGCGTTGCTGGGCCTGTATGGCGCCCTGCTGACGCAGAGCCGCGGCCCGTTGCTGGCGTTCGTTCCCGCGTTCGTCGTCGTCGTGCTGGTCCAGTCGTACCGCAACGGGCGCTGGCGCCAGGGCCTGCTGTTCCTCGCGCTGGGCATCGGCACCGCGGCGGCGGCCGCCGCCACCTTGCACGGCGAAGTGTTGAGCCGTTTCGCCGCCGTGTCCGAGGAGATGTCCACGTACAGCGAGCAGGATGCGACCGGTGCGGTGCGCGAGCGGCTCGAGATGTGGCGAACCGCGACCATGGCCATGACGGAACATCCGCTGGGCGGATTGGGCCTCAACCAGTTCGGCGACTACGCGCGCGCGCGCATCGCCGAGGGCAAGGTCAACGCGACGGTGGAACGCTACGATCACCCGCACAGCGAGTACCTGGAGTGGGCGGTGACCGGCGGTTTCCCGGGGCTGCTGGTACTCATGATCCTGTTCGGAGGCGCCCTGGTGTTCTTCGGCAAACACGCGCTGCACCCCGTCAACGCCGTCGCCATGCCGGCGACCGCGGGACTCAGCACCGTATGCATGTATGCGCTATGCGGTCTTACCGACAACGTGTTCTATCGCGCCATGCCGCACTCGCTGTACTTCTTCCTGACCCTGGGATTGGCCGTGTACATCGGCCGCGTCCTCGTCGCCTCCGGGCAGCCGGTCCCGGCACGCTGACGTGGCATGCATCCACCTGATCGCCTGGGACAACGGGCGCGGCCTGAGCCACGACATCCGCCTGCTCGAAGCGGCGCTGCGCGAACTGGGCCACGCGGTATCGATCACCGCGGTGCCGCGGCGCAGCCGCGGGCTGCCCTGGCGCGCCTGGCGGCAGGCGTTCGCCATGCACCTGCGCTGGCTGGCGGGCCGCGGTCCGCGGCGGTACGACCTCGGCATCACCCTCGAGCACGTGCACCCGGCGTACCTGCCGCTGGCGCGGCGCAATGCCCTGGTACCGAATCCGGAGTGGCTGTCGCGCCGCGACCGCAAGCAGCTGCACCGCTTCGACGCGATCCTCTGCAAGACGGCCGTCGCGCGCGACACCTTCGCGGCGCAGGGGCTTCCCGTGCACGTCATCGGCTTCCAGAGCGTCGACTGCCGCCGCGAAGGCGGCGTACGGGACCGAACGTTCCTGCACCTGGCAGGCGCCAGCAAGATGAAGGGCACGGAACGCCTGCTCGACGTATGGCGCCGCCATCCGGAGTGGCCGACCTTGCACGTGCTGCAGTCGCCGGCCACGGCCCGGCCCGACCGGCCGGCACCCGCCGCCAACCTCGACCATCGCGTCGCCTACGTGGACGACATCGAGGACATCCGCCGCCTGCAGAACGCCCACGCCTTCCATGTGTGCCTCTCCGAAGCCGAGGGCTGGGGCCATTACATCGTCGAGGCGATGAGTGCCGGTGCCGTCGTGCTCGCCACCGACGCTCCGCCGATGAACGAGCTGGTGCGGCCGGAGCGCGGTCTCCTCGTGGCGGCGCACAGGAGCGGCACGCTCAACGCGTCGGCGCTGTGGCAATTCGACGAAGCCGCCCTGGAGGCCTGCGTCGAACGCGCGGCCGCCATGAGCGACGACGAGCTGCGCCGGCTGGGGAACGGCGCCCGCGCCTGGTACGAGACGAACCAGGCAGGGTTCACGGAGCGATTGCGCGCGGCGATCGACGCTCTGCTCTGATATCGTGCGGCTAGAATTTATGATCCTTTAACGGTGACGACGCCCTTGTCCAACAGCGCCTATACCCGATCGGAACACCTTCGCGCCCTGTGGCCCTGGCTCCCGCTATGGGCCGCGATGGCCCTGCTCGCCATTTTCGCGCACGGCCCGATGCCGATGTTCTCGACACGCACGCTCGCCGTCGCGTGGGAGATGTGGGCGCATGGCCACTGGCTGGTTCCGCATATCAACGGTGAACCGTACAGCGAGAAGGTACCGCTGCTGTTCTGGATGATCCATGCCGGCTGGGCCGTGTTCGGCGTCAACGACGTATGGCCGCGCGTGCTCGAGGTGATCTTCGGCGGTACGCAGCTGGTGCTGGCCTCGGTACTCGCCGGGCGGCTGTTCCCCGCGCACCCCTGGGTCGCCAGGGCCACGCCATGGCTGCTGATGGCACTGGCTTATTCGTTCCTGTTCGGCCTGCAGATCATGTACGAGGTGCTCCTCGTGGTCTGGGTGCTGGCCGCCCTGCTCTGCCTCACGCCCACCGCCAGGAGTCCGTCGCCGCGCTGGTGGCTGTTCGGCCTGATGGTGGGCGCGGGCCTCCTCACCAAGGGCCCGGTGATGGTCGTGCACGTGCTGTTCCCGTTCCTGTTCGGTCCGCTGTGGAACGACTGGGCTCGGCAGAACAAGGCGCGCTGGTATGGCTTCGGCGTGCTCGGCCTGCTGCTCGGTTTCGCGATCCTGCTCGCATGGGCCCTGCCCGCCGCTGAAACAGGAGGCGAAGCGTACCGCCAGCGCCTGTTCTTCACCCAGACCGCCGGCCGCGTGGTCGACACGAAGGCGGCAGACCTGCAGAACCATGCGCGACCGGCCTGGTACTACCTGCTGTTCCTGCCGGTGATCCTCTTCCCGCTGAGCGGCTGGCTGCGTGGCATCGTGGCCGTGCCCACGGCGCTGTTCCGGCGGCCATGGCGTTCCGCCACGGGCGCCACGCTCGGCCTGGCGGGCATCGCGCTGCTGTTGCTCCTTGCGTCCTCGCTGACGCAGATTCCCACCTGGACGGGGAACCTGCTGGTCATCCTCGTCGTGGTGCCGCTGTTCGTCGCGCTCATGCGCCAGCCGCTGGAACCGGGCATGCGCTTCCTCGTGGTCTGGCTGCTGCCCACGCTGCTGACGTTCTCCCTGATCACCGGCAAGCAGCTCTACTACGTGCTGCCCGAACTGGCCGGCGCGACCATGCTGGTAGCGGCCGCGGTGGCCGACCTGCGCGAGCGGCATGTGGGGCTGGCCTCGCATTACGCACTCGGCACGTGGCCGCTGTCGCTCGGCGCGTTCGTCCTCGCCATCCTGCTGTTTGCCATGCCTTCGGTGGTGCCGACACGCTACCCCGACAACATCTGGCTCGTGGGCATGGCGCCGTATGCGCGCTTCTTCGGCGTGATCTTCATCGTGCTGGGTGCCTTGCTGCTGCTCCGAGGCCGTGGCGAGATGCGCCGGCTCGCGTTCGCCGGACTCATCGGCACCGTGGCGCTCAATGCCTTGTTCACCCTCGGCCTGTGGTATCGCTACGACCTGACGCCGGCGTCGCTGTTCCTGGCGCAGGCCGATGCCGCGGGCCGCCCGATCGGCAACCTCGGCGTGTCGTACAACGGCCAGTACCATTTCGCCGGACGCCTGATGCATCCGATCGCGAGGATCCGGCCCGAGCCGGGCATGCCTGCCCAGGTGGACGATGACGACGACAACGTGGTGCACGACGGCGACACCCTCGCCGACTTCGCCACCCATCATCCCGACGGCGTCATCATCTCCTACGCGAAGCATCCGCCGGCCCACGCCTTCCGCTATGCGCGGCTGATCCAGCCGTCGCGCACCGGCTGGCTGATGATCTGGGACGCGCCCACCCTGTATGCCTTGCAGGAAGGACGCCTGCCGCCGGAACCGAAGCAACCGACCCTGCTCTACCCGCAGGACTACTGGCGCACGCGGACGGCACTGAGATGACCGATCCCCTCGTCGAACGCCTGCGCGCGCAACTCGGCGGCGTCCGCGACGGGGCCCTGCTGCGTTTTTCCCTGGGTAACGCGCTGCTCGGCGACGGCGCCTACGCGGATGCGGCACAGGCCTTCCGCGATGCGATCGAGTTCGACCCCCACTACTCGGCGGCGTGGAAGCTGCTCGGCAAGGCCTTGCTCGCCATCGACGACGAGGCCGGCGCCGCGGAGGCCTGGCGTTCCGGCATCGCCACCGCCACCTCCCGCGGCGACATCCAGGCCGCGAAGGAAATGACCGTGTTCCTCAACAGGCTTTCGCGCCCGCGTTGACCTTGTAAGGGTCCGGCCGGTCGTGGGCCGTGTAGCGCTTGTAATGCCACTGGTACTGCGCAAAGGCGCGCTCGACGCATTGCTCCACGCCGCGGTTCAACGCCGTGCAGGCGGTCCGCAGGTCGGCGGCGTCGATGCCTTCGGGCGCGGGCAGCACGTGGATACGGAAACCCTCGCCGTGCGGGAGCCGCTCGGCGAAGCTGAAGAGCACGGTCGCACCGGTGCGCGCCGCCAGGCGCGGCAGCAGCACCATGGTGAGCGCGTCCACGCCGAAGAAAGGGGCGAATTCGCCTTCCCCTTCGCGCGGCTTCTGGTCCGGGAGGATGCCGACGGTGCCACCGGCGCCCAGGCGCTTGAACAGCGTGCGCACGCCGGCGCCTTCCGCCCGGACCTGTTCGGGTGCGAGCTTGCCGCGCACCTTGCGCAACAGCGCCTCGATGGCGTGGATGCGCGGCGGACGGTAGAGGATCGCCATGGGCGTCTTGCTGCACAGCCAGTAGTTCAGCAACTCCCAGCAGCCGAGGTGGGGCGCCGCGATGATGACGCCCTTGCCCGAAGCGAGGGCCTCGGCGAACAGCTCCCCGCCGACCACTTCGCGGACCAGGCCCAGCGACTTCTCCGCCCCGCCGCCCCAGATGGCGGCGACTTCGGCGACCGACTTGCCTGACTCCTCCATGGTCCGCAGCAGGAGTTCGTTCCGCTCGGCGTCGTTCAGTTCCGGGCGGGTGAGGCGCAGGTTGACCTCGCTGTAGCGCGCGCTGCGGGAGTTCGCGCGCAGGGAGCGCCGGCCTATCCAGGCGCCCACCGCATGGACGGTGCGCAGGGGGAACAGGCTCACGAGCCTGAGCAGCAGATAAAGGAGGTAGATGTCGGGACGCATCGACGGGAGTTTAGGAGATGGGAGATGGGAAGTGGTGGCGCTCCATCGCGCATACGACGGCTCTGGCGCCCCCGTTTCCCATCCCCCGACCCCGGCTCCTCCCGTAAGCTACCGACCTCCATCGCTACCGACGCTATCCGATCAAAATGATTGCAGTCATCCAGCGGGTCGAATCCGCACGTGTCGAGGTCGAAGGCGAGACGGTGGGAGCCATCGGCCCGGGGCTGCTCGCCCTGGTCGCGGTGGAACCCGGCGACGGCGAAGCCCAATGCGTGCGCATGCTGGAGCGTCTGCGCGGCTACCGGATATTCTCGGATGCCGAGGGGAAGATGAATCTCGCCCTCGCCGATACTGGCGGCGGCCTGCTCCTGGTCAGCCAGTTCACCCTGGCCGCCGATACCCGGAAGGGCATGCGCCCCAGTTTCACCACCGCCGCGCCGCCCGAGGAGGGACGGCGCTGGTTCGACCGTCTGGTCGAACTGGCCCGCGTGGCGCACCCGGGGGTGGAAACCGGGCGGTTCGGTGCCCATATGAAGGTCCATCTGATCAACGACGGTCCGGTCACCTTCCGCCTGGAGGTGCGCTGAGGCGTCACTGCTCGGGGCTCCGGCCCCGCATCCTCCTCGTCGACACGCTGAACCGCCCCGGCTGCAACGGCCATCTGGCCCGATTCTTGCGTCCCTCCGACGAGCCCGATCCACTTGAAAACTGGTCAAAAAATCATCAAATGACTATACTGATCGGTTCCTGTAACCCGCGGCGGTCGGCATGACTAATAAAGCTCACGAGCAACAGTCTGAAATCAAACAGCTCATCTCCAAGGGTCTGGAGCAGGGCTACCTGACCTACGCGGAAATCAACGACCACCTGCCCGACGACATCGTCGATCCGGAGCAGATCGAAGACATCATGGCGGTGCTCAAGGGCGTCGGCATCGAGGTCCACGATTCCGCGCCCGACACCGACACCATTTCCGATGGCGCCGCCCCCGGCGTCAGCACGGACGACGAGTCCGCGGCCGAGGAAGCCGTGGCGCTGCTTTCCGCCGTCGACGCGGAGGTGGGCCGCACCACCGACCCCGTCCGCATGTACATGCGCGAGATGGGCACCGTCGAGCTGCTGACCCGCGAGGGCGAGATCGCCATCGCCAAGCGCATCGAGGAAGGCCTGAGCCAGGTGCAGACCGCGCTCGCCTCCTTCCCGCTCACCATCCAGTTGCTGCTCGAGGAATACGACCAGCACGTGGAAGGCAAGCGCCGCCTCAGCGAGATCCTGGCCGGCTTCGCCGACCTGGAAGAAGCCGCCGACGCCGCCCAGGCCGAAGCCGACGCCAATGTCGACGTCGACGCCGATGCCGCGGACGACGACGAGGAAGTGGCCGCCACCGAAGACGAGGATACCGGTCCGACCGGTCCCGATCCGGAAGAAGTGAAGCGCCGCATGGAAGAACTGCGCGCGCTGCACGCCAAGTTCCAGAAGGCCGCACCCAAGGCCGAGATCAACGACAAGAAGGTCGCGAAGATCCGCGAGCAGATGTCGGAGGCCTTCCTCAACCTCAAGCTTCCGTCGGCCCTGATCGACAGCTTCGTGCGCAAGCTGCGCGAGGTGGTGAACGACATCCGTCACCACGAGCGCGTGCTCATGGACATCTTCGTCAAGCAGGTGAAGATGCCGCGCGCCGAGTTCCTGAAGAGCTTCCCGTCCAACGAGGGCAACCTCGAGTGGGCCGCCGAGCTGTCGCGCAAGCGCCAGAAGTGGTCGCCGAACATCAAGAACTTCCGCGAAGCCATCGACGCGGAGCAGGAGAAGCTCGCCCAGATCGAGCGCACCCTGTACCTGCCGCTCACCGACATCAAGGAAATCAACCGCGCCATGTCCGTGGGCGAGGCGAAGGCCCGCCGCGCCAAGAAGGAAATGGTCGAGGCGAACCTGCGCCTGGTGATCTCCATCGCCAAGAAGTACACGAACCGCGGCCTGCAGTTCCTCGACCTCATCCAGGAAGGCAACATCGGCCTGATGAAGGCGGTGGACAAATTCGAATACCGCCGCGGCTACAAGTTCTCCACGTACGCCACGTGGTGGATCCGCCAGGCCATCACCCGTTCGATCGCCGACCAGGCCCGCACCATCCGTATTCCGGTGCACATGATCGAGACGATCAACAAGCTCAACCGCATCTCCCGCCAGATGCTCCAGCAGTTCGGCCGCGAGCCGACGCCGGAAGAACTGGCGAAGGAAATGGAGATGCCGGAAGACAAGATCCGCAAGGTCCTGAAGATCGCGAAGGAACCGATCTCCATGGAAACCCCGATCGGCGACGACGAAGACTCGCATCTCGGCGACTTCATCGAAGACACCAACGCCAGCTCGCCCATCGAGTCGGCGACCGAAACGGGCCTCATGGAAACGGTGCGCGACGTGCTCGCCGGCCTCACCCCGCGTGAAGCCAAGGTGCTGCGCATGCGCTTCGGCATCGACATGAACACGGATCACACGCTGGAAGAAGTCGGCAAGCAGTTCGACGTCACCCGCGAGCGCATCCGCCAGATCGAAGCCAAGGCCCTGCGCAAGCTGCGCCACCCGAGCCGCTCGGAAACGCTGCGCTCGTTCCTCGACATCGACTGATCGACCGCGACACATGTACGACGAAACGCCCGCGCAAGCGGGCGTTTTCCTTTCCACCCTCCGAAAACCCGCAGGCCACCTGTAGGAGCGCGCCTGCGCGCGACCGCCTTTCGCCGTGCCTCCAATCTCACGCGCAACCCCGGAAACAGGCGCGAAAAGCCGTCGCGCATAAGATGCGCTCCTACAACGCGCCTGCTGCCTGGAAGCCCTTCGCCACGACTGGCCGCATCGGCTAAACTCCCTCCGGCGCAGGGGCCTATAGCTCAATGGTTAGAGCAGAGGACTCATAATCCTTTGGTTCCAGGTTCGAGTCCTGGTGGGCCCACCAATCAGGACAACGGCTTACACTTATGGCGCGCTCCGCGATTCTCGTTTCGCTCCGCAATTCATGGGGAGTCGACGATGGCAAGACCGTGCAAGTTCAAGAGCGGCGAACGCGAACCGTGGCGGGAAGGCATCTTCCATCGCTGGGGTGATGCTTGGGTGTATGGAAACGGCGATGAGCGAATCCCACAGACGATCGCGATCGCGATCGCGGAGGATTACGAGGAAGGTCGTGTTTTCTCCACTGAGCCAGACCACATCCTCTTCGTCGGCTTCCCGGACCCTGCCGATGACTCCGAGGAAGCTAGGCAATGGACCGCACGGATGGCCGAAATCAATGGGCACTGATCGCCTTTCTGAGACCAGCGGGCGATCATGGCCCTGAATCCATGCACCCGTTGCCGGGTCCAGCCAGCGATCTTCGCGTAGGCCTTCAGGTCCAGTTCGCTGTCGAAGCGTCGGTACTGCTTGAACTCGGTGACGATCTAGGCGGAGTAGCACATCCGAGCGGCATACCGTCAGGGCATGTGACGGGTCGCGACGACCGCCACACTAAACGTGCGAATCCGGAACTTCCGGCGAACCCGCGTTCGATAGCGAAACCGCATCGCACGCTCTTTCGGGATGATGGCTCTTGAGCTTTCTTCCCCTTGGAGCATTCGATCATGGCTATGCGCATTTCCGGCAACCTGCCTGGAGCACCCCCGCTTGAACGGATGACGCGCCGGCCGCTGTTCCGCGCGGTGGGCGCGTGCCTGATCGCCGTTGGCGCCGCCGGGTACTTCGTGGCATCCGCGGCATCGGCACAGTCGGCTCCGGCGCCGGACACGTCGCCCTGGATCATCAGCAACGTGGGTACGACGGGCACCGATCAGACCGGCCAGCAAGGCGGACAGGCGACAGGCATCTTCGAGTTCACCGATACGCTGATCTACCCGAGCATCAATTTCGCCAGCATTGGCGGTACGGGCGGCACGGGTTATGACTCCAGCGACACGACCGGCCCGGGCGGCGCGGGCGGTAACAGCGGCTGGGTCAACCTGAACATGCAGGAAGCGGTGATCTCCAGCAACAACGTCGCCACGCCCGGCAACCCCAATGCGGCGGTGTGGCTGCGTAGCCTCGGCGGCACGGGCGGCACCGCCGGCAAGATGCGTTCGAGCTTCGGTTCCCCCGGCATGCCGGGCGCGGGGGGTGCATCGGGCGGCGTGCAATTCACCCAGAACTGGAACATCTGGAGCACGGCGGGTTGGAACGGCAGCCAGGCGGGCACCACAGCCGTCCTTCTGCAGGCGAACGGTGGCGATGCGGCCGAGCCGCTGGGTACCGACGGTGCCGAGGGTGCGGGCAAGATGAAGGGTGCCAATGGCGGCGCGGGCGGCGCCGGTGGCCCGGCAAATTACAGCCTGACCGGCATGGGTTCCGTGATATCGCAGGGCTCGGCCGTGGTGGTGCAGTCGGCAGGCGGCCAGGGCGGCGACGGTACCCTCGCGACTTCGACCGTCGGTGAAGGCTACGGCGGTGACGGTGGCGTTGGCGGCAATGGTGGAGACGTTTCTGCATCCCTCGGCCAGGCACAAGCCGACTCGGATCTCACCAGCACCATCAGCGCCGTGGGTGCGCCGACGGCGGCGACGGGATCCGTTGTCGTCGTGGACACGAGCGGCAACACCGCGGAAGCTGCGGACCTGGCGGCCGGCGTGCTCGCGCAGAGCCTCGGCGGCGTGGGTGGCGCCGGCGGCCTTGGCGACGGCACGACCAGCCGCGCTGGCTCGGGTGGCGCCGCGGGCTCGGCGGGCAACGTCAACGTGACGGTGCAGAACGTTACCAACATCAGCACCACGGGCTTCGCCGCAGCGGGCATCGTGGCGCAATCGGTCGGTGGCGCGGGTGGCAACGGTGCGGGGGCTGGCGGCATCTTCTACAAGAAGGCCGGCAATGGCGGCATGGGCGGTGCAGCGGGCGACGTCCAGGTCAACCTCGGTTACAGCGGCAACACCACCTGGCCCTCCAACCTCGTGTCCACCATCGGCGACGACTCCATCGGCGTGATCGCCCAATCCATCGGCGGGGGCGGCGGCGTAGGCGGTGCGGTATCCGCCGGCTCCCTGCTTGCCGGTGTCGCCATCGGCGGTAACGGCGAAGCCGGTGGCGTGGCGGGCATCGTCAACCTGTTCAATGGCATGCCCGCGGTGAACTCCAATCCGACGTTGCCCGGCTTCATCGTCAGCACGCTCGGCCAGAACTCGAGCGGCCTGGTCGCGCAGTCGATCGGCGGCGGTGGCGGGACGGGCGGTTCGGCGCAGAACACCAGCCTGGGCGCGTTCAACTACACGGTGGGCGGAAACGGCGGCAGTGGCGGCAGTGCGGGCCTCCCCGGCATGGAACAGGTGGGTGTCGTGAACCTCGGCATCGTCAACACGGTGGGTGGCCACGCCAAGGGCATCGTTGCGCAGGCGATCGGCGGCGGTGGCGGCGACGGCGGCGCGGCGATGGCGCAGAGCGCGAGCGACATGCTGAACGTGCAGGTCACAGTCGGCGGCTCGGGCGGCACGGGCGGCAGTGCGGGTGATGTGGCGGTACAGAATCGGGGCCAGTTGCTGACAAACGGCTCGGATGCCTATGGCGTGTTGGCGCAGAGCATCAGCGGCGGCGGTGGCAACGGTGGGTCGAGCGTATCCAATGTGTTCCAGCTGCCGGGCGCCAACGAGGTGCCGCAGCTGACCATCAACACGTCGGTGGGTGGCAACGGCGGCGACGGCTCGCCGAGCGGCAACGTCACGGCCTCGAACGACGAAGTCATCATGACGGCTGGCGCCTCCTCGCACGGCATCCTGGCGCAGAGCATCACCAACGGCGGCGGCAACGGCGGCGACTCCAGCGCGCTCACGATCGGTGCCCAGACGGGCCCGTCGCTCACCGTCACCACCAGCGTCGGTGGTAGTGGTGGGGGCGCCGCGCAGGCAGGCAACGTCACCGCGACGAACGACGGGAGCTCTATGATATGGACGCTCGGCGACAGCGCCGACGGCATCTTTGCCCAGAGCATCGGTGGCGGTGGCGGCAACGGCGGCACGGCCAAGGCGACCACCGAGTTCCTCGGGCCGTACAAGGGCGGCTCCTCACAGCTGAACATGAACCTCGGCGGCACGGGCGGCAACGGTTCGTCCGGCGGCACGGTCACCGCGACGAACAACGGCAACATGCTGACCATGGGCGACAACAGCGCCGGCATCTTCGCCCAGAGCGTGGGTGGCGGTGGCGGCAGCAGCCAGGGCGGCACGGAAAAGGGCGCCGGCGGCAGCATCAAGGAGACCATCACGGTCACCGGCAACAGCAGCGCCGCGGCCAACGGCGGCGCCGTGAACGTCACTAACAACGGCGGCATCGTGACCTTCGGTGGCGACTCGGCAGGCATCCTCGCGCAGTCGGTCGGCGGTGGTGGCGGCAAGGCAGGCACCGGAAGCACGGCCGGCCCAGCCAGCGCCGACCTGACATTGTCCGGTTACCTCGCCGCCAGCACGATACTCAAGGGCGCCGTCCAATCCCTCGGTGGCGTCGAAACGTTCACGGCGGGCGCGTTCTCGAATGTCGATCCCTTCGCGCTCACGCGTTACGGCAACGACTACCTCAGCTATGCCGCGAGCCACACGCCTGCGGGTTCCGACGCCAACGACGGCGTCGTCAGCACCGAGCTCAACGTAGGTGGCGGCACCAATGGCGACCAGGGCCCCGCCGCTGCCGGCAACGGCGGCGCGGTAACGGTGACCAACACCACGCTGATCCAGACGGGCGGCCCGGCCTCGTCGGCCATGGTCGCGCAGAGCATCGGCGGCGGCGGTGGTATCGCCGGAGCCACTGCTACCAATGCCCAGCAATCCAGCAGCGGCAACACGGCCAACTTCGTGATGAACCTGGGTTCGCGTACCGATAATGCGGGCGACGGCGGCACCGTCCAGGTCACCAACAGCGGCATGTTGACGACCGCAGGCGACGCCAGCTTCGGCATGTACGCGCAGTCGGTGGGCGGTGGCGGCGGCGAAACCGTCATGACCGCCAGCAATTACACGCCCGATGGCAAGCCAATGCCCATCAGCATCGCCGCCGGTGTCCTGACGCTGGGGACGGGCGGCGACGTCACGGCCAACCACGGAGGCCACATGGAGACGCTCGGCAACGATGCCGTCGGTATCGTGGCGCAGAGCATTGGCGGCAGTGGCGGTACGGCCATCGTGATGCAGACCGGCGCCAACGCGGCGGGGCAGGCCATGGGCGTGACGAATCCGAACGCCGATCCCACCGGCGCTGACCACCGCGTGTGGGTCGGCAGCAACGAGGTGAGCAATTCCAACTGGTTCGCTTGTGCGCCTGTCCAAACCGGTATTTCCTACAACACATGCGGAAACGGGGGCCAGGTCACGGTGACCACGGGGGTCGGCAGCACGATCAGCACGTCCGGGCGCAACGCGCACGGCATTCTTGCCCAGTCCATCGGCGGTGGAGGTGGCTGGATCGTCGGCCTCAGCGAAGCCAATGGCAGCAATCCGTTCGACGCACCGATGATGGCTGGCAATGGCGGCGAGGTCCAGGTGACGGTGTGGGGTACCGTCACGACGACAGGCGCCGGTGCCTATGGCGTGCTGGCGCAAAGCGTTGGCGGCGGCGGCATTCTTGGCGGAGACCTCGCGAACGCTGGTGGGTGGGCGCAACTACCGGGTTCGACCAACGGGGACGACAACAGAAGCCGCGCCGGCAACGGCGGCGGGGTCTACGTCGGCAACGTCGGAACCATCAGCACCACGGGCGCACGCGCGCATGCCATCTTTGCGCAGAGCATCGGCGGCGGCGGGGGCACCTGGGCTACGTCCAGCGCGGACCCAACCCAGGTCGGCAACCTGGTGATGGGCACGGCCGGCGGCATCGGCGACTCGAGCGGCATCGGCATCAGCAATTCCGGCACGGTGTCGGCCAGTGGGCAAGGAGCCAGCGCGATCTATGTCGATGCCGAGGGGCAGAACCATCAAACCGATGTAGAGATCTACAATAACTCGAATGCGACGATCGCCGGCAACAGTTCGGCGCCCGCCATCAACTTGATGGGCTATGCGACGAACGGCAATGGCACGGTGAACAACAGCGGCACCATCACCAATGCGGGTGGCACGGCTGTGAACGTGCAGGATTATGGCGTCGTCAACAATAAAGCGGGCGGGACACTCATTGGCGACCTCTACCTCGGCAGTACGGGCTCCTTGAACAACGATGGGACCTGGGCCACCGGTACGTATAGCAATCTGGGCATGGCGATCAACCTCGGCACGATCGTTGTCAACGGCGCGGTCAGTAGCATGTATTCGTCGAGCACACTGGCTGGCAGCCTCACCGAATGGGGCGCGATACAGACGAATATCGACTTCTACAACAAGTTGGCGGGTTACCTGGATGTGCAGGGTAGCCTGTATTTCAATGCAAATGCGTCGGTCGTGCTGAAGCCGCAGTCGCTGGCGCCCGGTGTACCCGTCGCCATCATGGGTGCCAACTCTTACGCCGGTCCGCTGCCGAAAGTGACCGATACCGGCTCGAGCTACCTGTTCGATTACACGCCGTCCTACGACGGCGAGGGTGACCTGTTGGTGCAGGCCAGCCAGCTGTCACGGTTCGCGAAGACGGCCTCAGGGATCGCCGGCAACGCGAACCTCCTGTCAGGCGCGGCGTACCTGGATGGCGTCTGGTCGAATGGCGTGAGCCAGTCGATGGCACAGACCTTTGCCCGACTGTCGGCCGTGAGCAATGCGACGCAGTACCTGTCTGCCCTGCAGGGTCTTGGCAACGAAGGTGTGGCGGCGGCCAGCGTCAACCATGTGGTGACCAGCAATGCGTTCGTCGAACGGATGAACAGCTGCCCGCGCTTCGACGGCGACATGACGCAAAGTGAACACGACTGTGCATGGGGCCGCGTGATCAGCAACAGCACGGACCAGGATGTTGCCAATGACAGCTTCGGCTATCACCAGAGCGGCCAGGTATTCCAACTTGGCGGACAGAAGGAAGTGGCTGACGACTGGTTCGTCGGTGGCTCGGTATCGTCCGACCACACGAGCCTGAGCGCCACGGCGGCAGCGGGCTCCGTGAGCGGCGAAGGCTGGACCGCCGGGCTGGTGGCTAAGCGCCAGATGAGCGACTGGCTGGTGTCGGCCGCGCTGGAAGGTGGGGAGATGAGCTATCGCTCCACCCGCTACACCCCGTTCTATGACATCGGTGGCACCGCGCGGGGCAAGTTCGACGTGACGCACTGGGGCATCCACTCGCGCATCAGCCGCCAGTTCGCGTTCGACCACTGGTACCTGAAGCCGTACATCGATCTGCATGCCACGCACATCAACTCGGACAGCTACACGGAACAGGGTGGCGGCGCCTTCGACATGAAGGTGGCGGGATCCAGCAGCAACGTCCTCGGCGCCTCGCCGATGCTGGAAGCCGGCAGCAAGTTCGACATCGGCCAGGACACCACGCTGCAGGTCTATGCCGGCGTCGGCGGGGCCTTCTACAACCAGGGCAGCCTGAGCACCGACATGCAGCTGGCCGACCAGCCGGGGCCGGTGTACTTCAGCCAGTCCAGCACCCTGCCGAAGGAGCGCCTGAAGACGACGGCCGGCCTGGACCTGAAGACGGGCGACCACTGGGATGTTCGCCTCGAGTATTCGGGCGAGTCCGCCAACCACCTCGACTCGGACACCGGCGCGCTCAAGGTGAGTTACAAGTTCTGATCGGGAACGGGCCGCGGCAGGGATGCCGCGGCCTTCGTTCATAACGGCCTGTGCCCGCCGACGACGTCGTAAATCTTTCTGGCGAGATGATCCGGTGAGAACGGTTTGGGCAGACGATACGTCCTTGCCCTCGCGCCACCGCCTTGTTCGACCGGCGCATGGGTCGAAATGAGGATGGCGGGGACATCCGGGAACCGCTCCCACAGGCGGCGCATGACGGTCGCCCCGTCCATGTCGGGCATGTGGTGGTCGCACACGATCACATCCGGGGGTTCCTGCATGGCCTCGGCCGAGCGCAGTGCGGAGCGGCCGTCCCGGGCGGGTTCGACGCGGTAGCCATAGTCCTCCAGTGAGGACACAAGGATGCCCCGGAGCACATCGTCGTCGTCCACGAGGAGCACGCGTATGTCGTCGTCCTCGCGCGGTGCCTGGGCCGACGGGACGCGCGTACCCTCTCGGAGCCACAGGGTGACGGTGGTCCCCTGCCCCAGGGTGCTCGCGATCGTCATGCGCCCCCCGCTGCGTTCGACCATACCGTGGACCACGCTGAGGCCGAGCCCGGTCCCGACGCCGGGTGGCTTGGTCGTGAAGAAGGGTTCGAGCACCCGGCGCCGCGTTTCCTCGGACATGCCTTCGCCGGTGTCCCCGATTGCCACGCGTACCCAGTTACCCTCTTCCAGGCTCACTTCGACCCGGCATGTGCCTCCTCCGGGCATGGCGTCGCGCGCGTTGGCCGCCAGGTTGAGCAGCGCCAGCTCGAATTGCTCCCGATCGAACCGGACGATCAGGTCACCGGGCGGTGCCTCGATGACCAGGCGCACGGGTTCGGGAAGGAGCTGGCGCAGCATCGGCCGGACCTCTTCCAGCGCCTGCACGGCATCGAACGACTGCGACGAAGCAGGTTCGGCGCGGCTGAAGTCCAGCAACTTGCGGCTGATGCTGGCACCGCGACGTGCCGCCACGTCGATGCCTTCAAGCGCGTCGCACAAGACGCGTTCGCGGGGGGTCCCGGGCGCGCCCGCTCCTGGCCGCCGTCGCTCCCGCGCAAAGCCGAGAATGACACCGAGGATGTTGTTGAAGTCATGCGCGGTGCCGCTGGCGAGTTGCCCGACCGCGCGCATCTTTTCGAGATGAATGACCTGCTGCTGCGTCTTCTCGCGTTCCAAGATCTCGGCCGCCAGTTTCGCGCCGTTCCGCTCCGATTCGGCCAGGGCATCGCGCAGCGCCTTCACCGTCTGGTCGAGGAGCGCGGCGACCACGAGTTGGCTCAACGCCACGGAAGCGATAGGGAAGACATCGAAGACAAATTTACCGTCCTTGTAAAAGTGCGCGAACGAATCCGCGACGGTGCCCACGGTAAAGTTCAGCACGATCGCGGCGAAGACAATCCACAGCGCGCGCCGGCCCAGCATCAGGGCGGCGATGATCATCGTCAGGTTGAAGTAGTGCGTCCCCAACGTGGACCCGAAGGCCATGTAATTGAGGGTCAGAAGACCCAGCAATGAGGAGAGGAACAATCTGACGGCCGCGGAAAACCGTCCTTCCCTGACCACCCAGAAACACACGACACAGACCGCCGCCATCGCGACGTCGGTGCCGATGTCGACCCACATGCCGGCGCGCGGCCAGGGCAGGATCCTTCCCCAGACCTTGGCGAGGAGAAATTGCTGGACGTCGGAGTTCCAGTACTTCTGCGGTTCGGCCGTGAACAGGGTCACGCCGAAATAGACGAGGAACAGCTGGAAGAACGCGCCGTTACGCCGTTCGATGTCGTTGGCGACGGGAATGTCACGAAGCCAGCGCCAAAGTCTGTTGCTCATCGCCCTGCCCCCCGCAATGATCGCCCCGCCCGTACTACGAGCGGGAAATCCAGACATATCCTTCCCCGTGGACCGCTGTGATCGGCAACGGCGTGGCGGTCGCTTGTTTCACCTTCCGCCGAAGCCGGTGGAGCAGGTTGTCCAGCCTGTGCAGGTCGAAATCGTACACGTCGGTCGTCATCGCGGACACAAGCGTGTCGCGATCGACCACTTCATCGCGGTGCTCGAGCAGGCAAGCGACGAACTTTCGCTCCGACTTCGTCAGCAAGACGGCGGCCCCGTGCGGGCCGACGAGGCGCCAGCCTTTGGGGTCCAGCGACCAGTCGGACCTCTTCACGTCTGTGAAGGCCGCCGCAGGGAGAATGCGCCGGGCCACGCTCTGTATCGTCGCAACCAGCACATCGATTTCAACCGGCTTCGTCAGGTAGGCGTCGGCGCCCTCGCTCAGGCCACGCACCCGGTTGGTCGTGTCGTTCCTCCCGGTGAGCATCACCACACCCATTGGCGGCCGCAGGATCCGGAGCCGCTGCGTCACGGTAAACCCGTCCTCATCGGGCAGGCCGACGTCGAGGACAACGATGTCGAAATGCCGCTCTTCCAGGCGCTGGTAGAGCTCGGCCGCCGTCGTGAGCGGTTCGACGGCCATGCCGTACTCGGCAAGCTGTGGCACGAGGATGCGGTCCCGGAGGATGAGATCGTCCTCGAGGAGTGCTATCGCAAGACCGCCGTTCCCTGCCGCAACGTCGTTCATAGAATGACTCGTTCCTTAACGGATCACGGCACGCGATCCCCGCGGCGCCCGCTCCATCGCGAAGCCTAATAT
>NZ_JBPGXO010000041.1:0-40505 GCF_056755555.1 Luteibacter sp. SVR4-7G
AGATGTGTATAAGAGACAGGTAGAGGAGGGAGCGGGCGCGCTGGCGGCCGGCGCGGGTGGCGCAAGGCGGGCGTGCTCGTCACGCACCCGCTGGAGCAGGTCGCTGTCGTACCAGCGGCCGTCCAGGAGGACCAGGGTGGCGTCGGTCTGGATCGGCTTGTCGAGGAGGGTGTAAGTGATCTTCACGTGGGCCGAACCGCCGTTGCTCTCGATGGTGTCGATGCTCACGGAGTCGAAGCTCTTGTCGATCGAGAGCCCGTACACGTCGAGCAGGCGCTTGAGGCCCAGCCACGCCGTGGACCAGGTAGCCATCGACTGCTCGAACGTCATCGTGTGCAGGGCCTCCGGCGTGGACAGGTTGGCCTTGCGAGCGGTATCGACCAGGATGCCGATGGCTTCCTTAGCCTTCGCCTGGTCGCCCCAGGCCACGGTCTGCGTCCACGGTGCGATCACGTTCACCGCTTCGCGCAGCTGCCGTTTCTGCGAAAGCGTGAGGTCCTTGGCTTGGTCGATGGCGGTGAGGGCCATCGACTGGCCGATACCGGAGATGAGCGGCATCTGGTCCTTGTAATCGCGGTCGAAGCGGACGAGGGTCGGCCGCAATTCGGCGAAAAGTTTCTTCTCCGCATCGGGCTCGGTAAGCCGCTTCACGCCCGCCTCGAACTTCGCTTCGTCGTCGGGACTGAGCGTTGCCTGGGCCGCATTGCGCCGCGGCCAGTCGCTGCGCAGGATGGCGAAGTCGGCGCGAGGCAGCGCGTGTTTCCAGAAGAGGTCGAACTTGCCGTCGCGCAGAAGGGCGAGCGACTCGCGCGTGGCGTCCTCCGGCGAGCCGCCGCCCGGCGTGCCCGGCGCTTCCTTCTGCCGGTTGCACGCAGCGAGCAGCGCGATGACCAGCACGAAGATCCAGAGGATGGGGGATGGGCGGCGCATGGCGGGAAAGTGGGCTGGGGGGCGGGGGACGTGGAGCATATCGCGAAGAGCCGTCGCCGCCGGGTCCGCTTCAACAAAAAACCCCGGAGGCGCGAACCTCACGGGGTTGTCCAGCCCGAAGCCGGAAAGGGAAATGGCCTTGCCTGCATTGCTTTGGGCGCCACAGGTTTCGGCGAGGAGCATGATAGTTGGCTGACATTGCTAAAGCAATGCCTCATATATCAACGCTTAAATCATTGATTTAATTGACTCGAAGCGATCCGATCTTTTTCTGGCGACGCTCCGCGCGTGGCAGAGTGTAATCGTTGTCGAACAAGCTGCTTTCCCAGGCGCCGTAAGTAGGGTTCGGAAGCACGAACCACCGCTCGCCGATCCAGGCGGTGTAAGGCGCCATGGCTTTTTCGCGCCCCTGGGCCGTATTGCCCGGGACGTCCGCGAAGTCGGCGATCTGGTCGCCGAACTGCATCAGCACACGATAGTCCTTCGCGACCTTCTGCCGACGGCAGCCTTTCTCGCTGCCCACCTGCTCGCAGCCTTCGACGAAGGTGCCGAGGCCGAGGAAGGAATCCTTGCCCGCCACCGGAAAGCCAGCCGAGCGCAGGTTGGCCAGCGTGGCTTCGTCCAGATCCTTCGCGCGGTTTGAGATATAGATCACGGCGATGCCGTGCTCGGCCGCGAACTTCGTGAATGCCACCGCGCCCGGCAGCGGCCGGGCGACGGCCTCCTTGCACCAGGCGGCCCAATCAGCCTCGTTGAATTCGCCGCTGGAGCGGACCAGTCGGGCCTGGTACGGCGAGTTGTCCAGCGCGGTTTCGTCGATGTCGAGGATCACCGCGGGCTTCAGGCCCTTCAGCGACGGATGGGCCGCGCGATCGTCCTTCGGCAGCGCATCCCAGTCGGGATCCTTCTTCGCCTTGAGGAGTTTCTCCTGCGCGTTCCGGTAAGTCTGCAGGAAGATGAAGTCGTGCTCCGCGGCGGTCTGCGACCAGGCGACGGCATTGAGGTTGTCGTCGGCAGCCGGGCCAGCGGGGGTGGCCGGCGGCGCTTCCGCCTGTGGCGGGGCGACGGGCGCGGGTGCGGCCGCGCGCGGCGTATGGGCGCAGCCGGCCAGGGCGAGGGCGGCCGCCAGCGCGGCCGGAACGAACTTCAGCATGGAAACCCCTTGGATGACGCATCGCGCCGAGGGCGGCGATTTTCTGGTGAGTTTACGACACTGTGAAGTCCGGGACGTCCGCCTGCCCTGTGGGAGGGTCGGGGATATCCGCTTCCCACGGCACCCCGCGTCCTGACAGACTGCGCGCTCATTCAAGACGGGGTTGTCCATGGAAGCCGCCAACACTCGGACACGTGCCGTGCGCATCGCCAGCTATATCGCCGCCGGTTTCGGCCTGTTCCTCGTCCTCTACCTGCGCCTGCTGCCGGCGCTTCTCGCCGGGCTGCTGGTCTATGAGGTGGTCGTTTCCACGGCACCGCTGATGGGGCGGCGCCTGTCGGGCGACCGGGCGCGCGTGCTCGCCGTGGCCCTCGTCGGCGTGGTGGTGGTAGGCCTGCTCACCCTCCTGGTACTCGGCGGCATCAGCTTCTTCCGCAATGAGATCGGCAATCCCGAAGACCTCTGGCAGAACCGGCTCATGCCGCTGGTGGAGCGTGCGCGCCAGCAGTTGCCGCCGGCCATCGTCGACCGCCTGCCCGAGAGCGTCGACGCCCTGCGCATCACCGCCATGGACTGGGCGCGCTCGCACGCCGTCACGCTGCAGCTGGCCGGCAAGGAAGCGGCGCGTGTCGTCGTGCACATCATCATCGGCCTCGTCCTTGGCGCCATCGTCGCTCTCAGCCGCGCGCGGCCCACGCACCAGGTCGGTCCCTTTGCCGCGGAATTGAGCCTGCGCAGCGCGCGCCTCGCCGACGCCTTCCACAACATCGTGTTCGCGCAGATCAAGATCTCGCTGTTCAACACGCTCTTCACCGGCATCTACCTCCTGGCCGTACTGCCAATGTTCGGCGTGCACCTGCCGTTGACCAAGACGCTCATCGTCATCACCTTCGTCGTCGGCCTGCTGCCGGTCATCGGCAACCTGTTGTCGAATACAGCCATCACCATCGTGGGACTGTCGGTGTCGCTATACGTAGGCCTCGGGGCGCTGGCCTTCCTCATCGTCATCCACAAGTTCGAATACTTCCTCAACGCGCGGATCGTCGGCAGCCAGATCCGTGCCCGCGCGTGGGAACTTCTGGTGGCGATGCTGCTGTTCGAGGCGGCCTTTGGGCTGCCGGGCCTCGTCGCCGCCCCGATCTTCTACGCCTACCTCAAGGCTGAACTCGAAGCGGAGCGTTTGATCTAGCGTTCATCCCGCGGCTGCTGGAATCGCGCCATGGTCGGAAACCCGCAGGACACCCGCAACCTCCGCATCGCCACCTGCATACTCGCGGCAGTGGCGCTGTGGGCGATCCTCTGGCTGCACCTCATCTCAGCCCTGCTGGCGGGGCTGCTGGTGTACGAGGTGGTGGAGAGCCTCACGCCCCTGATCCGCCGCATCGCTCCCAGCGAGCGGGCAAGGCCGATCGCCGTGGCCCTGGTGACTGCCGTCGTGGTGGGCATGATCATCCTCGTCGTCGTTGCCGCGCTCACCTTTTACCGGCGAGATCTGGGCGACCCCCGGGAGCTGTGGGACACCAAGCTCCTGCCGCTGCTGAGCAAGGCGCATGAGCAGTTACCGGCGTGGCTCACCGCGAACATTCCCGACAGCTTCGCCGATTTCCGTGAGCAGGGCATGGCCTGGGTGCACGACCACGCCGGCGACCTGCGCCTGGTGGGGGCCACGGCGGCACGAGTGTTCGTGCATATCGTCATCGGCCTCGTGCTCGGTGCCATCGTCGCGGTGTCGCACGGGGCCGGCGGCCGCGCGGCACGCCCGCTGTCGTTCGAGCTGTCGACGCGTGCGAGACGGCTGGCCCACGCGTTCCACAACATCATCTTTGCCCAGCTGAAGATCTCCGCGATCAACACGACGCTCGCTGCCTTGTTCCTGCTGGTCGCACTCCCGTGCTTCGGCGTGCATGTGCCGCTGGCCAAGACGCTGGTGATCGTCACCTTCGTCACCGGCCTGCTTCCGGTCGTGGGCAACCTGGTGTCTAACGTGCTCATCACGATCGCCGGGCTGTCCGTGTCGCTGTGGGTGGGCGTCGCGGCGCTCGGCTTCCTGATCGTGGTGCACAAGCTCGAGTACTTCCTCAACGCGCGCATCGTCGGCGGACAGATCCGCGCGCGTACCTGGGAACTGCTCGTGGCGATGCTGGTGCTGGAAGCGGCCTTCGGGCTGCCGGGTCTCGTGGCCGCGCCGATCTATTACGCGTACCTGAAGAGCGAGCTGGAAGCGGAACAGTTGATCTAGCGATCTACGCGCCGCCAGCCAGCATCGCGCGGATCCGCGCCATGTGCGTTTCGGCCGTTTCCTTCTTCACCTCGGCATCCGCGTCCGGGTCCTTGCCGTCCCAGTGCAGGTCTTCCTGGGGCAGTTCCGCGAGGAAGCGGCTCGGATCGTTCGACAGGATCTCGCCGTACTTGCGGGACTTCGCAGCGAACGAGAGGGTCAGCGATTCCTTCGCGCGCGTAATGCCCACGTACATGAGACGCCTTTCCTCATCGAGGCGGCCCTCGTCGATGGCGCCCTCGTGCGGCAGCGTGCCGTCTTCGCAGCCCACGATGAAGACGAAGCGGAACTCAAGGCCCTTCGCGGAATGCAACGTCATCATGCGCAGCGCATTGCCCGGATCGTCGCGGTCGGCGTGGCTGAGCAGGGCCAGCTGGGCGGCGATGTCGCCGGTGCGGCCGCCATCCTTGCCCATGGCGCGGAACCAGTCGACCAGTTCGCGCAGGTTGCCCAGGCGCCGCTCACGCAGCGCTTCGTCGGGCGTGGACGCGGCGATGTGCGCGCCGTAGCCGGACTTCTCGATGACCGAATTCACCAGGTCGGCCGCGCTTTCGTGCACGGCGTGGCTGCGCAGCTCGTCCATCAGCCGGGAGAACCCGGCCAGGGCCGACGCCGGCCGCGGCGAGATGTTCTTCAGCGCGGCATCGCTGCGCGCGGCATCGAGCAGGGACGCATTGCGCGATTGCGCGATCTGGCCGAGCTTCTCCAGCGACGTGGCGCCGATCTCGCGCTTGGGCACGTTCACCACGCGCAGGAAGGCCGCGTCGTCGGTGGGGTTCGTGAGCAGGCGCAGGTAGCAGAGGATGTCCTTCACTTCCGCGCGGTCGAGGAACGACAGCGCGCCGCTCAGGTGGTACGGCACGCGCGCCACGCGTAGCGCCTTCTCGAGCGCGCGTGCCTGGAAGTTGCCGCGGTAGAGGATGCAGAAGTCGTCCCAGCGGACGCCTTTGTCCTTGTACTTTTCATGCAGGTTGACGGCGATGGCGGCGATGCGTTCAGCCTCGTGGTCGCTGTCCTTGCACTCGAGCACGCGGATCGGCGGGCCCTCCAGGTGGTCGCTCCACAGCTTCTTTTCGTGGACATGCGGATTGTTCGCGATGAGCCGGTTCGCCGCGCGCAGGATGCGCTTCGCGCAGCGGTAATTCTGCTCCAGCTTGATCACCCGCAGCTGCGGGAAGTCGCGGCCCAGCTGGTCGATGTTCTCGGGATTCGCGCCGCGCCAGGCGTAGATGCTCTGGTCGTCGTCGCCCACGCAGGTGAAACGCGCCTTCGGGCCCGCGATCGCCTTGAGCAGGCGGTACTGCGCGTCGTTGGTGTCCTGGTACTCGTCCACCAGCAGATAGCGCAGGCGTTCCTGCCAGATCGCACGCGCGTCGTCGTCGGTTTCGAGGATGCGCAGCGGCAGGCGGATGAGGTCGTCGAAATCCACCGCGTTGAAGGCAGCGAGGCGCTGCTGGTAGAGATCGTAGATCGTCGCCGCCTCGATTTCGCGCGGGCTGCGTGCGGCCGCCATCGCCTCCTCCGGCGTCATGCCCGCGTTCTTCGCGCGGCCGACGAGGTTACGGATGCCGAGGATGACCTCGGGCTTCACGCCCTTGGGCGAAAGCTCCTTGATCATGTTGGCGCTGTCGTCCGCGTCGAGCACGGAGAAACCGCGGCGAAGGCGCGCACGCTCGTGTTCGATCTGCAGGAACTTGAGGCCGAGCGCATGGAAGGTGCAGACGGTGAGCGCCTTCGCCGCGTCGTCGGAGATCAGCCGGCCCACGCGCTCGCGCATCTCCCTCGCCGCCTTGTTGGTGAAGGTGATGGCCGCGATCTTTTCCGCGGCGAGGTGCCGCCGCGAGATGAGGTGGGAGATCTTTTCGGTGATGACGCGGGTCTTGCCGGAACCGGCGCCGGCCAGCACCAGCAAGGGGCCGTCGCAGTATTCGACGGCCGCGTGTTGTTGGGGATTGAGCATGGGATCGACCGGGACGGGCCAGGCTGCGGATGGTAGCAGGTGACGGCCGGGTGTGCCCCCACCGGCGGTTGGGGGCGACGGGGTCTTCGCTGTCAGGGCGACTGGAAGAGCGCCCGGGAGACCTTTCCGTTCAAACCGTTGTTGCGGTAGTGGCGAATCGTGTAGACCGAAGGGGCCGCAGACGTGTTCGTTTCGAAATGCGGGATGACGATCTGCGCGGCAGGCTGGTGCACGGTGATCGTGGTGTAATCATCCCCGGTACTTCCGCTGGGCGAGTCGTACACCGTGATGCTGCTGCCCGGCTTCACGTTCACCAGCTTGGCAGACCGCGCTTCGTCGTTGTCGCAGCCATGGCTATTCGATCGGAAGTCCACCGACGCGCTGCCCGAGGCTGGCATCGGTACGGTGCAGACGATGTTCTGCGTCGCGTCGCTCCCTTCGTGGAAAACCACGAAGCCCGGTTCCTCGACGGCAAGGGATGCGAACGACACCTTGCCGTCCAGTCCATCGTTCCTGTGGTGTGTCACTTGCACATCGGTGTCGTCGACGTTCTTCTCGAAGGAGCCGATGTCGATGCGCCTGATGTCGCGCTTGACGAGGATGGTCGTCCAGTCGTCATCGCGCGACCCGCTGGGCGAGTCGAACAAGGTGAAGCGGGATCCCGCCTTCAGGTTGAGAAGCGTGGCGGAGCGCGCCTCGTCGTTCTCGCAGCCCTTGATCCGTGCGTTGCGGTCGCCGAACGAAAAGCGCAGCGGCTCGCCGGTGTAGGGAATGGCGCATACCGCGTCCTGCGTCGCGTCGTTGCCCTCCCATAGCACGATGCCGCCGTGGCTCAATGTGGCCGCATACTCGAGTGCGTCGCCCTGGTGGTAGAAGTCGGCCGCTATGAAGTTGGGCACCTTTCCAGAGACGGGGCGACACTGATCCTCGACCCGCTTCCAGAGATGGGACAGGTTATTGTCCGACCGCGCATGCAGGGTTTCACCCTGGCCATGGAACTGGTTCATGACGAAGAGGGGCGGCCATGACTTGCCGGGGAAGTCGACGCGTCTCTCGTTCAAGGGGACGTTGTCCCAACGGGTGCGGCACGACCAGTCGTGCTGTCCGATCGTGGCGCCCAGGCTCCAATAGTTCTCCACCGTGCCGTCCCGGCCGAACATCAGGCTCGCCTTGCCGCCGGGAACGTTGTAATCGCCGGCATTGCCTTCCTTGTCGGTGAAAATGAGCAGGCGCTGGCCCTTGCTCGCAAGCTGGCGGATCGTCGGCCACTCGCGGCTGTCCGGCCATTGCGACGGATCGAACGTCATGCCGGCGAGACCTGCCACGACGCCGAGTTCGGCCTGGATCTTATCGGGCGACGCATAGTCTTCGAGGAAGAGCGTGACGATGGCATGCGGGTTGTTCCGCAGGTGGGGCATGATATCCATGCCGAGCACGTCCGCCAGCGTGCGGATGCCGGTGTTGATCGGATTAGCGCATTCCTGGTGGCACAGGTAGACGCGGCCCCGGTGTTCTCGCAGGTCGAGCATCAGGGCCCTGACCCCGTCGTTCAGCTGGGTGCGTATGTCCTTGTCCTGGTTGCGGATGACCGGGGTCACATGGGCGAAAGCGTTGTGCGCCGTGGTAAAGGTGAGCCGGTTGAGCGGCTTGTCCAGCGGGACAGGCAGGGCGCTGTCCTGGGCCGCAGCCAACAAGGGAATCGCAAAGGAGATGGCCGCGAGCGCGCGGCGGAGGAGGGGATGCATGCTGGGAGTCCTTTCGTGAGATACGCGGCAATCAGCACCTTGCTGGAGGCACCCCTGGGGATGGGTGCTGCCGCGGAGGCGATTGTGCTTTGTCCCGCCCGCCGTTTCCATGGCTCCCGGCGACTTTCGTTACCATAAGCCGTCTCGACCGAACTGAATCCGCATGGCCAAGCTGTACTTCTATTACTCGGCAATGAACGCCGGCAAGACCACGACCTTGCTGCAGAGCGCGCACAACTACCATGAGCGCGGCATGCGGACGCTGATCCTCACGCCCGCCCTGGACGATCGCTATGGCGAGGGCGTCGTCGCATCGCGGATCGGCTTGCAGGCCCGGGCGATGCGTTTTGCCGAGGACGAAAACCTCCTTGCCGTGGTGGAGAGGGACATCGAAAAGCGTGGCGCGCTGCATTGCGTGCTGGTGGACGAGGCGCAGTTCCTGAGCAAGGCCCAGGTCTGGCAGCTGACGGACGTGGTGGACCGGCTCGGCATCCCCGTCCTTGCCTATGGCCTGCGCACGGACTTCCGCGGTGAGTTGTTCGAGGGCAGCAAGTACCTCCTTGCCTGGGCCGACAACCTCGACGAGATCAAGACCATCTGCCATTCCGGGAAGAAGGCGACGATGGTGGTGCGCGTGGACGGGCATGGCCGCGCCGTGACCCAGGGTCCCCAGGTTGAGATCGGCGGCAACGACCGCTATGTCTCGGTAAGCCGCGCCGAGTTCAAGAGCATCACCGCTGGCGACGGCCATATCGAGTTGCAGCAGCCGATGCTGCCGCTTGGCGAGAGCGACCCCGACGAAGGACATTCCGCGTGACCGAGACGACGACGACCGCCGCCCAATGGCCGCGCCCTTATTGGAAGCCGAGCGACGAGCAGGCCGTGCTGCTGTTCTTCGTCTTCGGTGCCTTTCCTGAAGACCTCGCCATTCCGGCCGCGCGCTACGGCAGCCCGGGGCTTCCCGAGGGCGTGGAGCTGCAACGTTTCCAGAATGCGGTGCTGTCCCGCTGGGAGGGTTATCCCTTGTCGGGCGCCCTGGGCGAGCTGTTGCGCGAAGACAATCCTGAGGCCTATGCCGGCGCCAAGGCCGCGCCACATGTCGTGGCGATCCGTGGCCGCTTTCCCGACCGGGAAAGCCTGGATTACCTGCGCGATACCCTCGGTGTCGTTGCCGCGCTCACCGATGTCGGCGGCACGGCCGTTGTCGACCCGCAGATACTGACACTGTTCGACGCCGCCTCGTGGCGCGAGCATTACCTGGTGAAAGGTGGCGCGCCGCCGCGTCACCACGTGCTGATCCTGTGCAGCCCCGAGGAAACCAAGGGGCGTTCGTGGATACGCACGCGTGGCATGCGCAAGTTCGGCCGCCCGGACATCAGTCTCACCAACGTTCCCGACCGCGAGATCGATCGTGCCGGCGCGTTGTCGGAGCGATTCGTCGAGCTGGGCGCACTGGGTGCCCACTTCGACCCTGCGCAGAAGATCGAAGTGGACGGGGTGGCCGGCGGACTCGCGGTGGCCTTGTCGGGCGACGAGGAGGATCCGCGCTTCAACAATTCCCACGCGGCGATGCGCTGGCCCGACTGAGCCGGTTACGGCGTCCCGCCGCCGAGCTCGAACTCGTTGCCGAAGAAGCGTACGGGATCGCCGCTGGAGATGTCCGCCTGGAGGAGAGCCCGCGTGTTGGGCCGCAGCAGGTAGGCTTCGGTATCGCCCACCCTCACCAGCCCATACGATCGGCGAGCCGTCGTCTGGGCGGCCTGCTGCAAGGTCTTCAGGTTGATCCGCACCCATTCGCCGGAAGCGCTGCCGAGCGTGGCTCTGGCGGCGTCTCCGGCACGATGGGGCAACCATGCAGCGAGCCCCGGCGCCAGGGACGATAGCGGAGACGTGGGCGGCAGGGTCGTCACGGGAATACCCACGTGCAGGCCACGGAACACCCGCAGCTCTTGTAGCGTGATGCTGGCCACTTCGGTTCCATGGGTCCCGATGTGTCCGGGAAGGTAGGCGTAGACATGCTCCGGCCACCACTCGAACGGTACCGCCTCCAAGCGAGGCGGCGCACCGGTGGCCGTCAGTCGGATGCTGCCTGCCGGCGGCTCGGCGGGTGCCCACATGCCGGCTTGCAGCGCATCGTCCCAGGCTTGGCGTTGCGACGCCGACAAGCGCGTTGGCTTTGGTCTGGAACCCAGCATGTGCTTCAGGGTGCGCGCGTACTCGCTTACCGGAAGCCGCTGGTACAACGCGTCGATGACGACGTTGCGCTGGTGCATCGAAAGCCGCGCGATCTCGGGATTGAGCAGGTCGCTGTCCGCCAGGATGGCGGCGGGATCCTCACGCAGTGCCGCGTGCCGGCTTCCGGCCACGCCCCGTCCGAGGCCGCCGCCTTGCAAGCCGACGCGGCGATATTGCCAGTTGCCGTCGGCGAGCAGTTCGACGGGTCCGCCGGTCTTCAGCGAAGCCGGCGAATGCGGCTTGCTGAGCCGCCACCCGGCGATATCGGTGTCGAAGTTGACGTGGTACATCTTCCCGCCCTGTTCGATATAGTTCTGCCCGCCGATGGTGTAGACGCCGGACGCTGGCGGCTTGCCCGCCGGAACCGCCATGCCCCGCGCCAGATAGCGTTCCTCGAACAGGGTCTCGGGCCGCATGACGACGCGCTGGGTGGGAACGAGCGTGCGCGAGCCTGGCGCCATCCGCACGCTGGCGCCGGCGAGCCTGGGAAGGCTCGTGTACAGGGGTAGCACGCCCAGTGCGTTGGTATATCCGTCGGTGAAGTCGAGGAAGGCGCGGGTGGAGTCGCCGGCTTTCACGTCGTCGTAGAAGCGCCAGGCGGCCTGCGCGGCACGCGGGAAACTCTGCACGGTGTTTACGACGAATTCCTGGACCAGCAGGCTGGGAAGGTTCGTCCACAGGTAGATGTCGCCGATGTCCTGTCGATTCGCGCTGTCCGTCGACCGGGCCAGGTGGGTGGCGTCCCGCTTTGCCCTGTTCACGGCGCTGTCGTACGTGGCATCGAGGAACGAGGAGGTGACCTCGCGTTCCTCGAAGCGAGCGTCCATTTCGGTGCAGCCCTGGCACGCGTTGCCGCCGAAGATCCAGCCCAGGGTGCGGTCGTCATTGAGCCGCAGGGTCTTGAAGCGCAGCTTGCCGCGGGGGCTCACTTCCGAGAATTCGACGGGCAGCCTCTCGAGGAGGTAGCGCTCGAATGCCGGAGCGAGGAGGAACTTGCGATCGAGTTCGTCGCGATCATGGAACTCGCGGAACGCGATGCCGTCGGGCGCGTCCGGCGTGTAGACGACGATGTTGTCCACGGCTTTTCGCTGGCGTGCGCTGATCGTGAAGACGTCGCCGAGCGGGAACCCCTTGTAGGTGAGCTGGTGAACGACGATCTCGTGTCCTTCCACGCGGGCGCGGCCAGTGGGAGAGGGATGGTCGAGGACGGCCTTCACCCACTCGAACCCCCGTTCCAGCCGGTCGTTGATAAAGGAACGCGGTTCCTTCGGATCGAGGAACGAAAGCCGTGCGTCCGCGGCTTCGAAGCGCATGCGCGCCTGTTGCAGGCGGGTGACCGTGGCGCGGCGCGCGCTCGCTTCCGCCGAACTGCCGAAGACTTCGTCCAGATGGCGGACGTAGCGACGGGGAAGGTCGAGTTCCCGCACGATCGAGCGCAGCCGTTCCGCAGGCACATCGTCGCGAGCCGACCCGTCGGCGTGGATGACGGTCAGGGCATCGGTCTGCAGTGCCCCGGCATTCCGGTAGGCAAGCTGGAGAAGGGACAGGTCTTCCGATGGAAAGCCGGAGAGGAGGTTCGCCACGGGTTTCTCTGGCACCCTGCGGGTAACGCGTACCCGCAGTTCGCCCGGCTCGGCATCGATACCGGCTTTTGCCAACTCGGTAGCCAGGACCTCGGTGGCGAACGATGCCAGCAGCGGCGGCGCGGCGAGCTGGCTCTTCTTCGCTTCGCGCCAGCTGTCGCGATACGCGTTCGCCGCCTGGCGCCAGTGTCCGCGGACTGTCGCGGGCTGGATGGCGAGACGCTCTTCTTGCATCCTGGCTGCGAGGGCGATGTCCCGGTGTTGCACGATGGCGTGCACGTCGAGGAGGGCGTGCACGCCGAGCGCGGTTCGGAGCGCGTCGTGCCGCTCGTCGAGCGTGGCGGCGCCGTTCCAGGCGAGCGCGGCCTTCTCGCGCTGCCGCGCGACGAGACGGCGGGCCAGGCTTTCGAAGACGTCGCCTTCGATGAGCCGGGAACCGACGAAATGCGTGTCGATGGCGGCTTCGATGTCGTCCATGCCGACGCCTGGAAGGTCGTCGCTATGGGCGAGACGGGCGCGCATGTGCAGTTCGGCGTCGCGGTAAAGCGCGTCGAGCGAGTCGAACGCCTGCCAGCCGGCATCGACGGTGAACAGCAGCACCTGCCCCGGGTGCCTGTCGCTCAGGACCACGAGCGCGCCCGCGTAAGGCTGCGTGCCGACGAGCAGTTCGTGCGCGCGTAGGTGTCCCGGCAGCGGGCCGCCAGGATGGCGCGCGATGGCGCCGGCCAGCGCAGCGGCATCGCCGGCTAGCGTACCGTCGTTACCGCGCAGCGTTGCATCGTCGCGGGCGACCTGTGCCATGTGCAGTGCGAGCGCCTTCCAGCGGGGAACGTAGGCAGTCCCCGGTCCGTGTTCGACGGATGCTTCCCAGAAGGCATCGAGTTCCGCGAGGAAGTAGCCGGGCTCCTCCAGGGTGACGGGAAGCTCCGGAAGAACCGACTGTTGTGCGGCGATCCAGCGTTGCGTGTCCTGCATGCGCTGGATCGCGTCGACGGCGGACTGGTTGGCGTAGGTGACGTGTGCAGGCGGCGCCTGCGGCGGGAGCATGTCCAAAGGCAATCCTTGGCGTTGGAGGAAAGCCAAGGTTAGGTGCGGCGGCACCCGCGCGTCTGTCCACGACGAGGACGATCACATGTAGGCAACGCCCCGTCGTGGCATTCGCTTATGGCGCGTCGTCCGGCCGCGCATTGAGCCAATCGACGAAGCGGTCCACGTCGCCGCGCTCGTGGTAATCCACGGCGACGTAATTCGGCTTACGCCGGGCGGCAGGCCAGCAGTGGTCACGATAGCGCGCCAGCAGGGTGTCGAAGGCATTGTCGCTGTGCAGGAAGAAAGGCACGCCGTGGAACTGGTTCATGGTGAACAGCGGGCGCCAGCCGGGCATGCCGCGGATCTCCCGCTGCGACAGCGACCGGCCTTCCCACCTGCTGTAGCAGCGGTTGTCGTGCTGCAGGATCGTGCTGCCGAGACTCCAGTAGTTCTCGACGGTGAACTCCTCGCTGGCCATCACGTGCACTGCTCCGGCACGCGTGAAGATCGCGCCGCTGTTGCCCCGTTCCAGGTCGAAGATCAGGATGCGTTGCCCGCGCGCGAGCATCTCGTCGTAGGTGGGCCACTCCGGCGTCGACCAGGCGTACGGATCGAAGGTCTTGCCGACGAGGCCGGGTGTCCGTTCCAGTTCGGCGGCCAGTTCGGCGCGACTGGTGTAGTCCTCGAGGTGCAGCGTGAGGATCTCGTCGGGATGCTCCTCGAGGAACGGCAGCAGGACATCGTTGACCAGGTCGGCGAAAGGCTCCGACCAGGCCGAGCAGGCACCGTGGCAGAGGTGCACGCGACCCTTGTACGGATACAGGTCGAGCATCAGCCCGCGCACGCCTGCAGCCAGCTGCTTGTCGATGGTCTGGCCCTGGTTCGGCAGGAATCCGCCGGCCGTAAAGGCATTGTGCGTGGTGACCCAGGTATAGCGATCGAAGGGGAGGCCGGTGTCTTCTGGCGGATGGGCAAGCGCGGTGCCGGCGAACATGGCCAGCGCGGCAATGAATCGGAGCTTCATACGACATCCATGTGCGTGTGGGGAGAGCAAAGTCTAGAAGTCCGCGCCCGGGTGCCGCCGTCAGATCGTCACTGAAATCCTCGTAGTCTTTACGGCCTCAGCGCTGGCAGGACGGGCAGTAGAATGAAGCGCGCTGCCCGAGCGTCACGACCCGGATGGGCGTGCCGCAGACCTTGCAGGCTTCCCCGGCACGGCCATAGGCGAACAGCTCCTGGTAGAAATAGCCCGGCGCGCCGTCGGGCGAGAGGAAGTCGCGCAGCGTGGTACCGCCCCGCGTGATGGCGTGGGCGAGGATGCGTTTCACTTCCTCGGCGAGCTTCGCGTAGCGCTCGCGTGAGACCTTGCCTGCGGCGCGGCGCGGATCGATGCCCGCCGCGAAGAGTGCTTCGCTCGCATAGATGTTGCCGACGCCGACGACGACGGCGTTGTCCATCAGGAAAGTCTTCACTGCGGCCGAACGGCCGCGCGACAGCCGCCACAGCAAATCGCCGTCGAATGCGTCGGTGAGCGGCTCCGGGCCGATGCCCTCGAGCAGCTCATGGGTCTCCCCAGGCATCTGCCACAACAGCGCGCCGAAACGGCGTGGATCGGTAAAGCGCAGGAGCTGGCCCGAGTCCAGCACGATGTCCACATGGTCGTGCTTGCCGATAGGCGTGTCGGCAGGCAGCACGCGCAGCACCCCGGTCATGCCGAGATGGAGCAGGGCCGTGCCTGCCTGCGTGTGCACCAGCAGGTATTTCGCGCGGCGTTCCACGGCATCGATCACCTGCCCGGGCAGCAGCGTGGAGATCTCGGGCGGGATCGGCCAGCGCAGGTCCGGACGACGCAGGACCACGCCCGTCACACGGCGCCCTTCGACGTGCGGTGCGATGCCGCGACGGGTGGTTTCGACTTCGGGAAGTTCGGGCATGCCGGAAAGATGGGATGCCCGGGCGCCGCTGGCAAGCTAGGGCTTATGGACAGGCCCTAGGGCGTCGCGCCGGCCGTGGTCGGTAACGACGCCGTGCGCGGTGGCCTCGGCAGCGCCTGTGCGGAAACGATGGCGATGCGCTCGCCGACCCGCGCGTACCGCTGCTTGCCCAGCGCCGTCATGTCGCCGAACTCCACCCGCGTACCGTCGAGCACAAGCACGGCCAGCGGTGGCGCGAGGCCGATCTTCGCCGGGTCGAAGGCGGAACGTGGACGCCAGTCGGCCACCGGCGTCGCGGCCAGGGCGGCCAAGTCCTGCGCGCGCCCCTCGTCCGTATGCGGGGAGGTGCTCGTCCAGCGGCCGTCACGGCGCTCGAAGCGCTGGCCTGGCAGGCCGCGCAGGTCGACCTCGATGTGCTGCACGGTATCCGGATCGAGTGCCGTCAGCGTGTGCTCGCGCAATGCCGCCTCGTCCGCGTGCCATTGCCACGCCACCGCGCCCACGAGGACGACCAGGATCAGGATGCCGGCCAGCCGTGCTTTCACTAGCGCCGCCTCCGCCGCCATGCGATGCCGATGCCCAGGCCCAACAGGACCAGGGGCAGGCACACGAGGAAGCCCAGGGTGATGGTGTTGAGGCCTTCCTGGGAAAGGGAGATCACCCGGTCGGGTGCGCCGCGCGCGGGCAGGTCGACGAGCACGTCGTCGCCGAGCAGCCAATCGACGATTCGCTCGCCGAGTGCGCGGTTGCCGCCGTTGCCGACATAGGTGTTCGACAGGAAGTCGCCGTCGCCGATGACGATGGCGCGCTGCTCGCTCTTGGCCGGGCTGGGCGACAGGCGGTTCAGGGCGAAACCGAAATCGAGCGGCCCTTTCAGTTCGCCCGCCTCGGGATGGAAGGCGATGGTGGACGGCTTGTCGTTGTCGATGCCGCCGAAGGCCGTCCAGCTGCGTTCGCCGGAACGCAGGAAGGGGACGACCGCCCAGTCATGCGCCGAGACCTGCGCCAGCGCCGAAACCTGCGGGAACAGGGTCGTGTCGCGGAAGGCGCGCGTGATCGCGTGGAAAGGGTAATCGCCGAGCACGACGATGCGCGGATCGGTGACGTTCAGCGTGCTGCCCTGGCCGTCCACGAGCACGCCGGGCAGGACGCGAATGCCGAGCACCTCCGCCAGCGAGCCGGTGCCGAGGTCGTCGTCGGCGGGCTCGGTAAGCCAGAGCAGGTTCCCTCCGCTGCGCACGTAGTCGACGAGCGCGGCGACGCTTCCCGCGGGCAGCGGTGCAGAAGGGCTCGCCAGCACGACGAGGTCGGTATGTTCGGGCACGCCCTGGGTCTGGCTGAAATTGAGCGGCACGGCCCGGATGCCGCGACGCTCCACCTGGCTCATGAAGGTGCCGAGGTCTGCGTTCGCGCGCCCGTCGGCCTGGCGTTCGCCGTCGCCGGTCACGAAGGCGACGATGCGCTGGCCGCCCCGCGCAAGACGTTCGAGCGCGTTGGAAAGATTGCGCTCGTTGATCGGACTCTCGACGCGTTCCTCGCGGCCCTGGTAGCGGACCAGCAGCGCGCCGTCGCCGGAAATGCCGAGCTGGCGCGAGGCGGCCGGATCGAGGTCGGGATCGACGAACGAGAGGTGCAGGTCCTTCTTCTCCCGCAGGTAGCGTTCCATCGCGGCGGCAATCTGTTCGCGCAACGGCCCGGTGGGCGAGATGTAGCCGACGACCTCCACCGGTCCGCGAAGCTTGTCCAGCACGGCCACGCTTTCGGGAGCGAGGCTGGCGCGCGCGCCGCGCGTCCAGTCGAAGGTCCATGCATGCCGCGCGCTGAGGAAGCCGATGCAGCCGGTGGCGATGACGAGGCCGAACAGTACGAGCCAGCGATCGAGGCGACGCATCACTGGCGCTCCCGGTCGGCGCCGAGGCGGCGTATGGCGAGGCAGAGCGACAGCGCGATGGCGAGCGCGAACCATGCGAGGTCGCTGGTCACGACGAGCCCGCGCAGGAGGTTCTGCAGATGGGTCGCCATCGTGAGCCATTCCAGGAAACCGCCGCTCACCCCGGCGGCCTGCGCGCCGCGGTCGATGGTCCAGAGGGCCAGCGTGACGATCAGCGCCATGGCCGCCGCGATGGCGGGAAACGCGGTGGCCGCGGAACAGGCGAGCCCGATCGCCGCGAGCGTCGCAAGCAGCAGCGCGGTGCCCATCGTGGCGGCCGCGAGCTTGCCCCAGTCAGCCGTGGATTCGGCGCCGACGGCAAGCGGCATCGCCAGCGTCGCCAACAGCCAGAGGCCCAGCCAGACGAGCACTGCGAGATATTTGCCGGCCACGATCCGCCACGGCGAAAGTCCCGTGGAGGCGAGGAGGGCGAGCGTGCCCGCGCGGCGTTCCCCGGCGAGCTGGGTCATGGTCATCAGCGGCACGACGAGGAAGGCGAGCTTGGCGAGTTCCGCGAGGAGCGGGATCGCGACCAGGTCGGTGAACCCGGGTGCATCGGCCACGGCGGCGAGTTTCACCTGCGCGCCCAGGAACTGCCCGAGCCCGAGGACGAAAGTCCATGCCAGCCAGGCGATGGTGAGGGCGGCCAGCGCCCATGCGAGCGGGCGCACGGCAAGGCGGCGCAGTTCGAGACCGGTGACGGAGGCGACGCTCATGCGGCGGCTCCCGTGGCGACGGCGAAGAAGGTCGCCTCCAGGGCCGTGCCGCCCTCGTCGCCACGCAGCGGCGCATCGTGGCGCAAGCGTCCTTCGTGGAGGATCAGCACGCGGTCGCACACCGCCACCACCTCGGCGAGCACATGGGTGGAGAGGATCACCGCGGCACCTGCGGCGGCGCGCTCGCGGATGAGCTTGCGCAGTTCGCCGACCTGGACCGGATCCAGCGCATTGGCTGGCTCGTCGAGAATGAGCAGGGCAGGCTCGTGGACGAGCGCGCAGGCCAAGCCGAGGCGCTGGCGCTGGCCCTGCGAGAGGACGCCGGCAAGACGGCGGCGCAGGTCGCCCAACTGGAGGCGGCCGATCATGGCGTCCGCCGCGCGGCGGGCCTCGCCACGGGTTGCGCCGCGCAGGCGCGAGAACGCGATGAGGTGCTCCTCGACGGAAAGCTCCGACCACGACGGCGCGTTCTCCGGCAGCCAGCCGATCAAGTGGCGGGCGACCTCCGGGTGGGCGGCAAAGTCGATGCCGGCGAGGTGGATGCGGCCCTCGTCAGGGCGAAGGGCGCCGGAAAGCATGGAAAGGGTCGTGGATTTGCCCGCGCCATTGACGCCCAGTAGGCCCAGGACTTCGCCACCGTTCAGGGTGAAAGAGAGGCCGGAGACCGCGACCCGCCCGGCCCGGCGGCGGGAAACCCCGTCGACGTTCAGCAAAATCGCGTCGTTCATGCAGCTACGTCGGCGATCGCCCGGCTACGGCGGGCATCCTGTTCCGATCGTGCGTCGGGGTACCGCTTAGGCTGAACGAAGAGAGCTGAGATCATCCGGCGATTGTGCGCAATGGGCTCGCCATCCCACAACAGCCCCCTTCACACTTTGCCGTTATCCATGCTGGTGGGTATGGCGCGGCCTCGCTAGACTGCACTTCAACACCTTGACTACCCGCGCGGTAACGACTCGATGCTCGACACCCTGCTCGATTTCCTGTCCAACGGACTCACCCGCGCGAGCTGGGGCGAGATGCTGGTCTATCTGCTGGTGGTTACCCAGCTCACCATCTTCACGGTGACGCTCTACTACCATCGCAGCGCCACGCACCGGGGCGTGGATTTCCACTGGACGCTCAACGGCTTCTTCCGCTTCTGGGGCTGGCTCACCACCGGCATGGTCGTGAAGGAGTGGGTGGCCATCCATCGCAAGCACCATGCGAAGGTGGAAACCGAGGAAGATCCGCATAGCCCGCAGATTTTCGGCATCAAGAAGGTCTTCCTCGATGGCGTCTCGCTTTACCGCGAAGCCAGCTACAACAAGGAAGACATGGAGAAGTACGGCCGCGGCACGCCGGACGACTGGTTCGAGCGCACGCTGTTCGGCCGTCACCCGTACTGGGGTCCGACCCTGATGGCGATCATCGACGTCTCGCTGTTCGGCGTGATCGGCCTCGCGATCTGGGCCATCCAGATGGTGTGGATCCCGTTCTGGGCAGCCGGTTTCGTCAACGGCATCGGCCACTGGTGGGGTTACCGCAACTTCGAAAGCTCGGACACCGCGACGAACATCTCGCCGTGGGGCTTCTGGATCGGCGGCGAAGAGCTGCACAACAACCACCATGCGTTCCCCAGCTCGGCGAAGTTCGCCCTGCGCAAGTGGGAATTCGACATCGGCTGGGCAACGATTTGCGGCCTCCGTTTCCTCGGCCTTGCCAAGGTGCTGCGCGTGGCTCCCACGCTCAACATCCGCCCGAACGTGCACCTGCCGGACGCCGAAACGCTGAAGGGCGTGCTCACCCTGCGCTTCCAGGCCACCACCGATTACTACCGCAACGTCATCCTGCCGACGATGCGCGAGGAGATGGGCCAGGCCGGCGACAACATCAAGTCCGTGCCGCGCCGCCTGCGCCGTGCACTGGCCGACGGCGGCCGCTGGCTCGACAACGACGCGCGCGAGCGCCTGCAGGCCGCGCTGGCCAACCGTCCGGCACTGAAGACGGTGTGCGATTTCCGCGCACGCCTCGTCGCCCTGATGGAAGAACGTGGCGCGGAGAAGTCGCTCAAGGCGCTCCAGCAGTGGATCGTCGAGGCGGAACAGAGCGGCATCCGCTCGCTCCAGCAGTTCGCGCAGCGCCTGAAGGGTTATTCGGCCGTCGGCGCGTAACGCCGTCCTCCGGGAAAAACGAAGCCCGCCGTCGAAAGACGGCGGGTTTTTTTTGGCATCTCCAAAAAGCGCAAGCGATGCACCGCCTCCGACCCGGAAGCGCATTATCTTGCGGCTCATGAAACCGACGACCGTCAACCGCTTCGAGTCCCGGCTGCAACGCGTGGCCGACCACCTGGCCAGCCACCTGGACGAGCCGCTTTCGCTGGATCGGCTGGCCGGGATCGCCGCGATGTCCCCCTTCCACTTCCACCGCCTGTGGACGGCGATGGTCGGCGAGACGCTGGCCTCGAGTGTGCGCAGGTTGCGGCTGGAGCACGCCGCTCACCAGCTGCGGGCCTCGGCGGCACCGGTCACCCACATCGCCCTCTCGGCTGGTTTTGCCTCGGCCCAGGCCTTCGCCCGGTCGTTCCGCGCGGTGTCCGGCGCCTCGCCTACCGAATACCGCATGGCGCCGACGGAGTGGCCGGTGTGGACGGTTCCACCGCCCGCGTCCGCTGCATCGCTCATCGAGGTGCGGCTGGTGCACATGGATCCGGTGTCGATCGTCGCAATGCGACGGCGCGGTGCCTATACCGACAGCGACCTCGCCGAAGACTTCCAGGTGCCCTGGCAGTGGGCGCAGGACGAAGGCTGTCTCGACTGCCTGCGCGGGATCTATGGCGTGCCGTGGAACGAGCCGGAGGTGGCGGAGGTGCCTGTGTTCTTCGCCGGTCTGGACCTTGGGCCATGTCCGGCGCCCCCGCCACCCCTGGAGACAATGGTGCTTGCCGGCGGGGACTACGCGGTGACCCGGGTGCTCGGGTCGTATGCCGGCCTCGACGAGGCCTGTTCCGCGCTCTACCGCGACTGGCTGCCGTACTCGGGCCGGGAGCCGGCGGATGAGCCGCTCTTCCATCACTACCTCGACGATCCGGAGTCGACGCCGGAGCATGCGTTGCGCACGGATATCTACCTGCCCCTGCAACCCCTCGGCAAAGGAAGCGGCCGATGAAGACGCCATGCTTCGCCGCGGCGATCCTGGCCGCTTGCATGCCGCTGCATGCGGGCGAGGCGAAGGATCCCGCCAGCGTAGTTCGCGCCATGTTCGATGCGTTCAACCGTCACGACGCGGCAGGCATGGCGAGCTTGTACGCACCCGACGCCGTGCTCCTGTCCCCGGACTTCTGCGCGCCACGACGCGGTCACGAGGACGTGCGCCGCACGTACCAGGCGTTGTTCGACGAGGCACCGGACATCGTCGACAGCGTGGACGAGATGATCGTGCAGGGCGACCGCGTCGCGGTGCGTTTCCGCTCGCGGGGGAGCGCTGGCGGGCAGGCGTTCGACCTGCCGATCGCCGCCTTCATCACCTTGGTCGATGGCCGCATCGTGCGGGACCAGAGTTTTTTCCAGCCCCCTTCCGGGACCTGCTCGCCCTAGGGGGCGGGCGTGCCCGTCTTCGCCCCGGGAGGGCGGGGTAGCGGCTCTCCGGTTAAGAACCCAAAAAAAAGCCGCCTTTCGGCGGCTTTCTTCAAGATCACTTGATCTTGCCTTCCTTGTATTCGACGTGCTTCCGGACGACGGGGTCGTACTTCATGAAGACCATCTTTTCCGGGGTGTTCTTCTTGTTCTTCGTGGTCGTGTAGAAGTGACCGGTGCCCGCGGTGGAAATCAGGCGGTGCTTATCGCGCTTGCTTGCCATGGTTCGATCTCCTTAGATCTTTTCGCCGCGGGAACGGAGGTCGGCCAGCACAGCCTCGATGCCGTTCTTGTCGATGGTGCGCAGCGCGTGGTTGGAAACGCGGAGCCTCACCCAGCGGTTCTCGCTGGCGACCCAGAAGCGGCGCTCGTGCAGGTTCGGCAGCCAGCGGCGGCGGGTCTTGTTGTTCGCGTGCGAGACGTTGTTGCCGCTCTGCACGCCCTTGTTGGTGACTTGGCATCTACGGGCCATGGGGGCCTCCTTATAGATTCGTTGGACCGCCCTTTGGCCAGGACGGCGTCGGCCCAGCGGCGTGCCGTTCGACCGGCTGCCACGCGATGGCTGGAGGGTGGAGCGCTTCCGCCAGTGGAAGCCCGCATCGCGTGACGGACTTTCCCGACGTATCGGGCTGGCACAGGGAAGCCGGGCATTCTCTCAGAATCCCGGCCCGGCACGCAAGCCGGACTGTGCGCCGCGCGGGGTTGTGTGAAACAATCCCCGCTTTCGTGCCAGCGGCACGTCATCAGCCCACACGACGCCTTTTCGAGGACCACGCAATGGCAGAAATCACCGCCAATGGCCAGGCCGGCCAGCCGCAGCTCGTGCTGCAGAAGATCTATGTGAAGGACGCCTCCTTCGAAGCCCCGAACGCCCCGCAGGTGTTCCAGGAGATGGGTGAGACCGAAGCCCAGCCGCAGGTCCAGCTGAACCTGGGCCACAAGGCCGTCGACCTCGGCAACGACCTTTTCGAAGTCGTCCTGAGCCTCACCCTCACCTGCAACCTGGGCGAGCGCACCGCCTACCTGGCCGAGGTCCACCAGGCCGGTATCTTCGGCATCGCCGGCTTCTCGGGCGACGACCGCGACGGCATCCTCGGCTCCTACTGCCCGAACCTCCTGTTCCCGTACGCGCGCCAGATGGTCTCGGCCATGATCCAGGAAGGCGGTTTCCCGCCGTTCCTGCTCCAGCCAATCAACTTCGACGCCCTGTACGCCGAACAGCAGCGCCAGCAGCTCGAAGGCGCAGGTACCCGTCCGCTCAACAGCTGAGCGATGAGCGCCACCTCCCGACCCACCGTCGCCGTCCTCGGCGCCGGGTCATGGGGCACCGCGCTGGCAGCCCTGCTGGCGCGCAACGACGTCCCCACGCGGCTGTGGGGGCGCGATGCCGGCGCGCTCGCGGCCATGGCCGCGGCGCGGCGCAACCTGCGCTACCTGCCTGACCTGGATCTCCCCCCGGAACTCGCGTACGAGTCGGACCTTGCCGCGGTGCTGCGCGGCGCGGACATCGTCCTGCTGGTGGTGCCAAGCCACGCCTTCGCCGCGCTGCTCGACGAGATCGTGCCGCTGCTCGATCCCGGCACCCGGATTTCCTGGGCCACCAAGGGCTTCGAGACCGGCACGGGCCGTTTTCTGCACGAACTCGTCGAGGAAAAGCTGCCAGGGCGTCCGGCAGCCGTCGTCACGGGTCCGTCGTTCGCCCGCGAGGTCACCGCGGGCCTGCCCAGCGCCGTCACCGTGCATGCCACGGACGAGGCCTTCGGCAAGGAGCTGGCCGTGCTCCTGCACGCGCCCAACTTCCGCGCGTACACAGGCAACGACATCCTCGGTGCCGAACTCGGCGGCGCGATGAAGAACGTGCTCGCCGTGGCCACGGGCGTGGCGGACGGCATGGAGCTGGGCCTGAACGCGCGTGCCGGCCTCATCACCCGCGGCATGAACGAGATGCTGCGTCTTGGCGTGGCGCTTGGCGCGCGGGCGGAGACCCTCATGGGCCTCGCCGGCCTGGGCGACCTCGTGCTCACTTGCACGGGCGACCTCTCCCGAAATCGCCGCCTGGGCCTGGCGCTCGGTAAGGGTATTCCGCTGGCAGACGCCATCCGCCAGATCGGCCAGGTCGTCGAAAGCGTCGTCACGGCGGACGAAGTGGACCGCCTCGCGGGCTTCCATGGCCTCGATCTGCCCATCTCGGCCGCCGTGCGCGCCGTGCTGCATGGCGAGGTCACGCCGGAGGAGGCCCTGCGCGCCCTCATGGGGCGTGAGCAGAAGGCCGAATATCCCGTCGACCTCTTTCCCGGCCGGGCCTGACCGGCGCGACGGGCGTCTCCCGGCTGGCTGAACCGGGACGGTCCGTTGGGTAAAAAGTCCTACGGGTAACCCATCCGGGCTTTGCTAAGCTTCCTGTTTTGGGCGCGCGGACAGGATCGCTACGGATGCATCAGGCGGACGACAAGCGCAGGCGGGACGAGTCCGTGGACGCGCTGCCACAGGCGTGGCAGCGGGCCATGAGCACCACCGCGCGAACGGAGGCGACGGATCGCGCCGTCCTCGGCTTTTTCCTCGAGGGCGTCAACGACGACCACGAGCCCGCCGCCCATCTCGACGTCGCGCCGGTCCTGCTGACCGTGGCCGCCGACGGGCGCTATTCGCGCCCGCTCCCGCTGGATAGCCGGCACCTGCCGGAGACCCGGCTGACGGTCCTCGAAAAGCGCCTCGCCGCCACTGTCCTCGGCCTGCCGCAGACCCTTCGCAAGAGCCGCAGCTATGCACGCTTCACCGGCGAGCTGGGCGACCAGCTGCTGGCCGAGGTGCTCGACGGCGCGCCTTGCTTCTTCGGCGGCGTGGCCGGTCTGCAGTTGTCGCGCGGCAAGCCGCAGGCCCTGCGCTGGCGCTGGAACCTCGAGAAGGACGGTAGCCAGAAGCTGCTTCCCGACGTGCCCGCCAGCCAGCGCCTGTTCCGGGTCGGTTCGTTGTGGTACCTCGATGCGGAACATGCCGAGGTCGGTCTGCTTCAGGGGAGCCCCGAGGAAAGCGGCTGGCTCGACCTGCCGCCGCTGCCGCCGCAGAACACGGCCGCCTTCCGGGCGGGGTTCGAGTCCACCCGCATGGGCTCGCGCGTGCCGGAGCCCCAGGTCTTCGGCGAAGTGCGCCGGGCCGAGGTGTCGCCACGTCCCGTGCTGGTCCTGCATGCGCTCACGCGCCATGCGCGGCTCGCCGCCGGCACGCCGCCGCTCGCCTACGGACGCTTGGCCTTCGACTACGCTGGCGAACGCCTCCCCGGCCGTGGCGGCGAGCCCCTGGTGCGACGTGTACGCAACGGCTCGTTGCTCGAGATCACCCGCCGTCGCGCCGAGGAACTGGCGACGATGGAAAGCCTGGAGAGCGCCGGTCTCAATCCCGCGGTCGATACCGAGGGCTTGCCCTGGGACATGGCCGACACCCTTCCGGACGACGCGTGGCTGTTCCCCGGCAAGGGGTACGCCGGGGCGCTGGAAGTGAACACCCCGGCACGCTGGCTCGCCCTGCGTCCGAAGCTGGAAGCAGACGGTTTCCTGCTCGAATACGCGCCTAGCTTCCCGTTCGAGGTGCTCGAAGGCCCCGTGCGCTGGTACGGCCAGGCTCACGAGGACGACGCCGATCGCGCCTTCGACCTGGAGATAGGCATCGAGGTCGAGGGCAAGCGCGTGAACCTGCTTCCCGCGGTAGCCCAGGCCCTGGCCGAGCATCATGTCAGCCTCAGTCCCATGCCGGGCGAAGCCGAGGACTCCGTCTGGTATGCGCCGGTGGACGAACGCCGCCGCGTGCCGGTCCGCCTGAAGGAACTGCGCGGCCTGCTCGCGCCCCTGGCGGAGTACCTGGAGAAGCCGCGCCAGCAATTGCATTTGCCCCGGGTCCAGGCGGGCCGTCTCGAGGAGCTGGCGCAGGCCTTGCCGAGCGGCGGCTCCTTCGAGGCACCGGAGCGCCTGCGTGGGTTCACGCGCCGGCTGCGTGAAGCCGCCGAGCGCGCGAGCGACGCCGTGCCCGAAGGCCTGCGTGCGGAACTGCGCGGCTATCAGCGCGATGGCCTGCGCTGGATGAACGCGCTTGCCGAGGCCGGCACCGGCGGCGTCCTCGCCGACGACATGGGCCTCGGCAAAACGCTGCAGCTGATCACCCATCTGCTCGCACTGAAGGAGAGCGGCAACCTCACCTCGCCCGCCCTCGTGGTCGTGCCGACCAGCCTCGTGCCGAACTGGATTTCCGAAGTCGCGCGCTTCGCGCCCGGCCTGACGCTGCTCGCACTGCATGGACCGCAGCGCGCGGAAACCTTCGCCCGCATTCCCGAGCATGACGTCATCCTCACTACGTACGCGCTGTTGCCGCGCGATGTCGACACGCTCAAGAAGCAGGCGTTCTCGCTCGTGGTGCTCGACGAAGCGCAACAGGTGAAGAACCCGCGCACGCAGGCGCGCCGCGCGTTGCTCACGCTGAAGGTGCCGCGTTGCCTGTGCCTCACCGGCACGCCGCTGGAAAACCACCTCGGCGAGCTGTGGTCGCAGATCGATCTCGCGGTGCCCGGCCTGCTCGGCGACGAAGGCGCCTTCCGCCGCCATTACCGCCTGCCGATCGAGAAGCACCAGGATCTCGAATGCCAGGAACGGCTCAACCGTCGTATCGCCCCGTTCATCCTGCGCCGGACGAAGGCGCAGGTCGCCTCGGAACTGCCGGCGAAAACGGAAATCACGCGTCGCGTGGTGATGGAGTCGAAGCAGCGCGACCTCTACGAGAGCCTGCGCCTGTCGCTCGCCGAGGAACTGCGCGAGGTCATCGCCCAACGCGGGATCGCGCACAGCGGCATCGTCGTGCTCGATGCGCTGCTCAAGCTGCGCCAGGTGTGCTGCGATCCGCGGCTGGTGAAGCTGGAAGCCGCGCGTGGCGTGCGCGAGTCCGCGAAGTTCGAACTGCTGATGGACATGCTGCCCGCGCTGCTTGCGGAAGGGCGCCGCGTACTGCTGTTCAGCCAGTTCACCGAGATGCTCAAGCTCATCGCCACCGAACTCGACCGCCGACGTATCAGCTACGTCACGCTCACCGGCGAAACGCGCGACCGCGCCGAGCCCGTGCAGCGTTTCCAGGAAGGCGAGGTGCCGCTGTTCCTGCTCTCGCTCAAGGCCGGCGGCGTGGGCCTGAACCTCACTTCCGCGGACACGGTCATCCACTATGACCCGTGGTGGAACCCTGCCGCCGAGGCGCAGGCGAGCGACCGTGCGCATCGTATCGGTCAGGACAAGCCGGTGTTCGTCTACCGCCTGATCACGGCGGGAACCGTGGAAGAGCGCATCGAGGAACTGAAGGCGCGCAAGGCCGAACTCGCCGACGCCGTGCTCGAAGGCGGCGGCAGCCGCGAACGCCTGAGCTTCGACGAAAGCGACCTCGACGCACTGCTGGCGCCGTCGGCCTGATCCAGCGCGCGCCTCAGCGGCGCAACGGCGTGCCGCCGGCTTCCACGATGGCGAGCGCGGTGCCGCCGATGAGTCCCGGTTCCGGGTTCATGATGGCCTGGGTGGGCACGGCCTCCATCGTGTCGCGGAAGCGGCCCTTGGCTTCGAAGCGCTCGCGGAAGTGGCCCTTCTGGATCCACGGCAGGAGGATCGGAGTCATGCCGCCGGTGAGGTAGACGCCGTCCCACGCACCGAGCGTGAGCACGAGGTCGCCCGCCACGCTGCCGAACACGCCGGCGAAGGTTTCCACGGCGCGGCCGCACATCGCGCAGCTCTCGTCCGTGGCGCGGCGCGTGATGTCCTCGGGCGTGATCCCTTCGTCCGGCTTTTTCCCGGAGATCTCGCAGATGGCGGTGTAAAGGTTCACCAGGCCGGCGCCACTGATGAGGCGCTCGTTCGACACGCGGCCGTAGCGGAGGTTTAGCACCTTGAGGATCTCGATGTCCTCGGCGCTATGCGCGGCGAAGCCGGCATGGCCGCCCTCGGTCTGCAGCACGCTCACCTTGTCGCCGCGGATCAGCAGGCCGCCGACGCCAAGGCCGGTGCCGGGGCCCACGACCACGAAGGTCTGTTCTTCCTTGCTGCCGATCTTCGGGATCGCGCAGCTACCTACCTGCACCAGGTCGACGTGGCCTTCGGCATCCGGCTTGTCGCTCATGAGCATCACCGCCATCGACTGCGCGGCGAAATCGTTCACCAGGTGCACCCACTCGAGGTCCAGTTCCCTGGCGAGGGTATGCGCCGAGATGGCCCAGGGATTGTTCGTGACCTTCACGGTCTCGCCATTGTCGATGCGACCGGCGGCGGCGATGATGGCGCGCTGCGCCGGGTGACCCGTTTCCTTGAAGTACTGCCGGGCGGCGTCGGCTAGCGAGGCATAGTCCTTGACGTGGTAGCGCCGGATGCTTTCCTGGATGAGCGGCTGATCTTCATCCGGATGAGCGATGCCGAAGCGCACGTTGGTGCCGCCGAGGTCGGCGAGCAGGGTCGGCGCCGGGGCGCTAACGTTGGCCATGTTGAAGAACCTGTCGAATCACGGAAGCCCGCAAGGGTGCCTCGCGCGGGGGCTGGCGTCTAGTGAAGGCTTGCTCCCGGCCCGGAAAGAACCTACCGCGTCATCTGGCCCAGGCCTGGGCTTTGATGTAAACGATTACGTCGGCAGAATACCCCATTGCCCGGGGCAATGGCAGGCAAGTCCTGTCTGCCCAGGCCCCAGCGGAGAGTAGAGATGGCAGCGGTTGGCCTCGACAAGGTGCGCAAGGTGTATCCGAACGGGCACGTGGCCCTGACGGAGGCGAGCTTCGAGATCGCCGACGGCGAACTGCTGGTGCTGGTGGGCCCCTCGGGCTGCGGCAAGACGACGCTGTTGCGGATGATCGCGGGGCTGGAGTCGATCTCGGGCGGCACGATGACCATCGGCGGCCGCGTGGTGAACGACGTGGCGCCGAAGGACCGGGACATCGCGATGGTGTTCCAGAACTACGCGCTGTACCCGCACATGACCGTGCGCGAGAACCTCGGCTTCGGCCTCCGCCTGCGTGGCGTGGCGCGCGCCGAGATCGACAGGCGCGTGGCCGTGGCCTCGGACATGCTGGGCCTGAACGAGCGGCTGGACCATCGCCCGGCGGCGCTCTCGGGCGGCCAACGGCAGCGCGTGGCACTGGGCCGCGCCCTCGTGCGCGATCCTTCCGTGTTCCTGCTCGACGAACCGCTGTCGAACCTCGACGCGAAGCTGCGCCTCTCCACCCGCGTGGAAATCGCGCGCATCCATCGCCGCCTCGGCGCGACGATGGTCTATGTCACCCACGACCAGATCGAGGCCATGACCCTGGGCCAGCGCATCGTGGTGCTCAACGGTGGCGTGGTGCAGCAGCTCGATACGCCGATGAACCTCTACAACAAGCCGGCGAACCTGTTCGTCGCCGGCTTCCTCGGCAGTCCGGCGATGAACCTGTTCAATGGCACGCTGCATCGCGCCGACGGGCTCCGCCTGGCGATGAAGGACGGTTCGATGGCGCTGGGCACCGATGCGCCGGGGCTCGCCGCCTATGTCGACAAGCCGGTCATCCTCGGCGTCAGGCCGGAAGACCTGCTCACGGTGGACGATCATCCGGACGTGCCGGAGCGCCTGCGTGCGCACGTCGAGGTGGTCGAGCCCGTGGGCAACGAGGTCTTCCTCAACATGCGCCACGCCGACGCGGAGCTGGTGGCGCGCGTGCCGCCGCATTCGCCGGTCCAGCCGGGCTCCGACGTGGGCCTGGGCTTCCAGCCGGAACGGCTGCACTTCTTCGATCCGCAGAGCACGGCGCGGATCGACGCCTGAGCGGATCCCGCGCGTAACCCGTGACCGGCAGGGGGCGGCCTGCGACGCCTTGTCCCCCTGACGGCCGTGCCGCGGGGAGTAAAATGAGTGGATCGCCCACGCACAGGCCGTCCCATGACCTTTCCTGCAGTACGTATGCGCCGCATGCGCCGCGACGCCTTCTCCCGCGCGCTGATGCGCCAGACCGTCCTCACCGTGTCCGACCTCATCATGGTTGCGTTCGTGGTCGACGGCGAAGGCGTGCGGCAGCCGGTGCCTTCGATGCCGGGCGTGGAGCGCCTCTCGATCGACGAACTGGTGAAGCTGGCCGCGGAATGCGTCGAGCTTGGCATCCCGGCGCTGGCGCTGTTCCCGTCGGTGGATGGCTCGGCGAAAACCGAGGACGCGCGCGAGGCGTGGAATCCCAATGGGCTGTTCCAGCGGGCCACGCGCGAACTCAAGCGCCGCTTCCCGGAACTGGGCCTGATCGGCGACGTGGCGCTGGATCCGTACACGACGCATGGCCAGGACGGCCTGATCGACGACGACGGCTACGTGATGAACGACCCGACGGTCGAGGCGTTGATCAAGATGTCGCTCGCCCAGGCCGAGGCGGGCATCGATTTCGTCGCGCCTTCCGACATGATGGATGGCCGTATCGGTGCCATCCGCGAAGCCCTGGAAGACGCCGGCTACATCCATACACGCATCCTGGCCTATTCCGCGAAGTACGCCTCGAGCTTCTACGGACCCTTCCGCGACGCGGTGGGGTCGGCGGCGAACCTTGGCAAGGGCAACAAGCACACCTACCAGATGGACGTGGGCAACAGCGACGAAGCCTTGCGCGAAGTGGAGCTCGACCTCGCCGAGGGTGCCGACGCGGTGATGGTGAAGCCGGGCCTGCCGTACCTCGACATCCTGCGTCGCGTGAAGGATGCCTTCGGCGCACCGACCTTCGTTTATCAGGTGAGCGGCGAGTACGCGATGATCAAGGCGGCCGCGCAGAATGGCTGGGTCGACGAGAAGGCGGTGGTGATGGAATCGCTGCTGTCGATGAAGCGCGCCGGCGCGGATGCGATCCTCACCTACTTCGCCATCGACGTGGCGCGCTGGTTGAAAGGCTGACGCGCCGCCGGATTCGCCAAAACCCGAACGCTCCCGCATGACATAATCCTGTGGACACTTGGGGAGCCGGGATGGACGGTCATCATTTTCTCGAGACGGCGGTCGTCTTCCTGCTGGCGACGGTGATCGCCGTTCCGCTCACGAAGCGTTTCCGCCTCGGCGCCGTCCTCGGTTACCTGCTGGCCGGCGTCGTCATCGGGCCGTCGGTGCTCGGCCTGGTCAGCGACACCGCAGGCGTCGCGACCATCTCCGATTTCGGCGTGGTGCTGATGCTCTTCGTCATCGGCCTGGAACTGTCGCCGTCGCGCCTCTGGGTGATGCGTCGCGCCGTGTTCGGCAGCGGCAGCCTCCAGGTGCTCGCCTGTGCCATCGCCCTGGGCGCGGCCGGCTATTTCCTGTTCGGCCTCACCTGGAAAGCCGCGGTGATCGTCGGCGGCAGCCTCGCGCTCTCGTCCACCGCATTCGGGCTGCAGATCCTCGCCGAACGCAAGGAAGCCGGCACGGTCTATGGCCGCCAGGCGTTCGCCATCCTGCTGTTCCAGGACCTCGCGGCGATTCCGCTGATCGCCGCCGTGCCGCTGCTGGGCGGCGCCATCGCGCGCGATGCCCACTCCCCGGACCTGATGAGCGTCGTCCGGGTGGTCGGCACCATCCTTGCCGTGATCCTTGGCGGCCGGCTGCTGTTGCGCCATGTGTTCCGCTTCGTCGCCCGCGCGAAGAGCACCGAGGTATTCACCGCCACGGCCTTGCTGGTCGTGATGGGCACCGCATGGCTGATGGAGCTTGCGGGCATCTCGACCACGCTGGGCGCCTTCCTCGCCGGCCTGCTGCTCGCGGACTCGGAATACCGGCACGAGCTCGAATCGAACATCGAGCCGTTCAAGGGGCTGCTGCTCGGCCTGTTCTTCATCAGCGTGGGCATGTCGGTGGACCTGGCGATGCTGGTCCACAGGCCGCTGCTGGTGCTGGGACTGGTAGGTCTGCTGCTGGCGGTGAAGGCGGCACTCATCGTGCCGTTGGGCAAGCTGGTGGGGGCGCTCAGCACAGCGGATTCGGTGCGCCTTGCGGCGGTGCTCGCGTGCGGCGGCGAATTCGCCTTCGTGATCCTCAACCTGGCCCAGCAGAGCCGCGTGATCGACGAGACCCAGCGCGGCCTGATGGTGATGGTTATCTCGCTGTCCATGGCACTGACGCCGCTGCTCGTTCTGGTGGCTTCCCGCCTGGTGACCGAGCGCGTGCGCAAACCGGACCGCGAATTCGACACCATCGAAACAGACACCCCACGCGTGATCATCGCGGGGTTCGGCCGCATGGGCCAGATCGTCGCGCGCATCCTGCGTGCGCAGGGCATCCAGTTCGTGGCGCTGGAAAGTTCGGTGGAGCAGGTCGACACGTCGCGCCGTTTCGGCGGCACGTCGCTGTTTTTCGGCGATCCGGGCCGGCCGGAAATGCTACGCGCGGCACAGGCCGACAAGGCCGAGGTCTTCGTGATCGCCACGGATGATCCCGAGGCGAACCTGCGCACCGCGCGCCTGGTGCGCCGCCAGTACCCGCACCTGAAGATCGTGGCCCGCGCGCGCAACCGCCAGCATGCATTCCGCCTGATGGACATCGGCGTCGAGAACCCGGTGCGCGAAACGTTCTATTCGAGCCTGGAAATGACCCGCTACGTACTCGAATCGCTGGGCATGAGCGCCGACGTGGCGGAGAGCCGCCTCGAGCGCTTCCGCAAGCACGACGACCAGGTGCTGCGCGCGCAATACCTCGTTTACGACGACGAGACCGCGCTGGTGCAGACCACCAAGGAAGCCCTGCACGACCTGCAGCAGCTCTTCGAGGCGGACGCCGTCGAAGAGCGCGTAAGGGACGAGGAGAAGTGATCAGTCCGGCTGCGCGGGCTGGCGCAGGGTCTGCCTGACGCTGGGAATCGCACCCACGCGCGTGCCGAGCTCGTGCGCGATGTCGACGTACCCGAGGTGCCGGGCCACATCGCCCGCCGTGCGCCCGAACGCATCGGCCGCATGGCGGTTCGCGCCACGCTGCAACAGCACGCGTGCCGGTGGCAGTAGTGCGTGCATCGCACAGGCATGCAGCGCGCTGACGCCACGATGGTCGGCATGCTCGAGCTTCGCCCCCGCATCGAGCAGCACCGGCACGAGTGCGCCAAGGTGCGTGGCGTCGGCGTCCGCACCGGGGCGCATGTGCGCGCCGAGGAGAATGAGCAGCGGCGTGACACCGTCCTTGTCGGGCTTGTTCGCCTCGGCTCCCTTGCCGATCAAGGCATCGAGCAGACGCCGCGCGCGCAGGCTGTCGTTGCTGCCGAAGCAATACTGGGCGGCCGCGTGCAGGGCCGTGTGCCCATGCGCGTCCTGCGCGGCCACGTCCGCGCCGGCGGCGAGCAGCAGGTCGGCGATCTCGGGATAGCCGAGCGTCGCGGCGATCATCAGCGGCGTGGCGTCGCCGGGCAGGCGCTGGTCCACGGTCACGCCGCGTTCGATCAGCAGGGCCACGACGTTCTCGCGGCGGGCGGTAACCGCCGCCGCCAGGGGGGTCACGCCGGACGTGGCGGCGAGTGCCGTATCCGCACCCGCCGCGAGCAGGCGTTCCGCGACGTCGCGGCGGCCTGCGCCTGCCGCACGGAGCAGGGCGGTTGCGCCCTGGTGATCGCGGCTGTCCACGGCGAAGCCGAGTTCGAGCAGGCGATCTACGGCCTGCAGGTCACCCGCGGCGGCGGCGGCCGGAAGATCGTCGGCGCGCAGCGCGCGTCGCGGCAACGGCCAGGTGGACCAGCTCAGCCAGCGTTCGACGTCGCCATGGCCGATGCCGAGGCCGTAAGGCGTTTCGCCATTGACGTCCGCCGCCTCGGGATCGGCGCCGTGCGACACCAGGAGGCGCACCAGCGGAAGACTGTCGTCGCCCATTTCCAGTGCAGCATGTAGCGGCGTGCGGCCGCCCGCATCGCGCACGTTCGGATCCATGCCGCGCGCGAGCAGCGCGCCGAGCAGTGCCGCGCGGCCGGTCGCGGCGGCCATGTGCACCGGCGTGCGCCCGCGCGCATCGGCGCCGAAGGGATCCGCGCCGGCCTCGAGCATCGCCAGGGTGAGCCGTTCGTCGGCGTCCTCGAGGCGGCAGATGGCATGGCCTAGCAGGCCCGCGCCGGCCGGACTCGCGCCGGCGCGCATGAGCTGGAGCAGTGCGTCGGCGGACTGCGGCAGTTGCGGAAGCAGCGCATCGAACAGACGCTTGCCCAGCACGCCTTCCTCGCCGGCGGGCGCAGCCAGCCGTGCCTCGGCCGACAGGCCGTGATCGAGCAGCCATGCACGCGCGGCATCGAAGCCCGCGCCCGCCAGGTCGACGTAGAGCGCGGCGAGTTCATGCTCCGGCCATTCGCGGACCCTGGCGGCGAACGTGGACGCGACCGCCCAATGACCGAAACGCAGGGCGTCGTGGAGGTGCACAGGCGAGTCTGCGCCCGCTTCCGGCACCACCGATTCGCTCAGCGACGTGGGCAGCGGCGTTTCCGGATCGAGCAGCGCGACGAAATCCCAGCGGCCGGCTGCCGCCGCATGGTCGAGCGCGCTGCGGCCGTCGGCCGCCGGTTCCTTCGGCTGTGCGCCGAGCGTGAGCAGCGCGCGTACCGTCGCGGCCTGGGCGCGCGGCGATTGGCAGGCGAGCGTCAGCGCGTCGCGCCCGTGGCCGTCGCGCGGCGAAGCGTCGGCGCTGGCCTCGGCGAGCATCTGCACGATGCCGTGCGCGCCGGAACGCGCGGCTTCCATCAAGGCGGTGGTGCCGTTCCTGTCGGCGATGTTCGGATTCGCATGGGCCTGGAGCAGGACGCGGGCGATCTGCTCGTGGCCTTCGGCGGCCGCGGCAAGCAGCGCGGTGCGGCCATTGGCATCGGTCGCATTCACCGGTGCCTTGTAGCGGAGGAGCACTTTCACGCCTTCGCTGTCGTCGTCGGGGATGCCGGCCGCCGCGACCAGCGCGGGTTCCGTGCCGACCGGCGCCGGCTTCGCGCCGTGGTCGAGGAGGAAACGCGCGAGCGTCCAGTTCGCCGTGCGGCAGGCGATCACCAGCGGCGTTTCGCCTGCGTGGTTCACGGCGTCGACGGGTGCGCCGGCGTCGAGCAGCATGGCGGCCACCGTCGGTTCCGCGCTGAGTACGGCGCCGTGCAGCGGCGTGTTCCCTTCCGCGTCCGTACCGGCGGCGTTCGCGCCGTTGGTGAGCAGGGTGAGCACGGCTTCCGGACGTCCGTGCCAGCTGTCGCGGCATGCCGCGAGCAGGGCGGTCATGCCGTTGTGCACGCGGTTCACCTGCGCACCCTTGCCGATCAGCGCGCGCAGCAGGCGCGTATCCGGCGAGAGCGCGGCGAGGGTGAGCACCGGGCGCTGGTCGCGATCGCCGGGCTCGGCGCCGGTATCGGGATCGGCGCCCGCTTCGACCAGGGCCACGGCGCGGGCGATGTCGCCTTCGCGCGCTGCGGCGAGCAGGGACCGCTCGCGCACGCCCGGCTGGCTCTCCTCAGTGCGCAGCTGCGGAATGGGCGCGCGAACCGGCTCGGCGGGCACCTCGCTGCGCGGATCGGTGCGCGTGCCACGGATCTGCCCGCGGCGGTCGCAGAGCAGGGCGCGCAAGGTGCGGTTGGCGATGACCATGCAGCCCAGCGGCAGCAGCACAAGGGCATAGATGCCCAGCGCCGCGATGCGCATCTCCGCGGGCAGCACGCCATAGAGGCCGGACAGGGCCACGGCGCAGAAGGCGAGGATCAACAGGCCCAGCGAGGCCGGCAGGAAGTGCGAGAAGAAGCGTTCCTCGGCCGAGAGATGCCGGCCGAAGGTGATCGAACGGGCCATGGCGGTGAAGATCCATGAGCCATCGCCGCTGTGTTCGGGATAGGCGTCGTCCCAGACGAAGACCAGGCCGAAGGCTGGCCAGACCCGCCACAGCGCGGCGAGCGCCACGACCAGCGTCGCCGCGAGCAGCAGCGCCGCGCCGAGGCTCGGGGCCTGGGTGAGCTTCAGCAGGGGCCAGGCGACCAGGACGAAGACGAGGAAGGTGTAGGCCGTGAACATCACGACGTGCGCGGAGCCGCGGCGCAGCACCGTGCGCAGGTAGCTGGTCTCGGGGTCGAAGCCGATCGCATGGCATACCGCGCCCATCGCCAGGGCGTTGGCCAGCAGGAGCGGGATCAGCGCCAGGGGCGAAGCCGTGAAGCCGGCACAGGCGACCGCTGCGAACGCGGGAAGGAACCAGGAAAGCGCCTTGATCAGCGGCGGGCGACGACGTTTGGAATTGGCCATGCGCGCGAGTATACGGAGCCGTAAACCCTTACGCGGTAACGCGGCGTTAACCCGGCTTCCACGCTTTCCCCTCGGTGCGGTTCCGGCCGGCTCAGGCGCGGACGAGGGATCCGCCCGGATCGATCTCGCGGTTGTGGTTCGGCTGGTTGCATACGCTCAGCGTCTCGTTGGGCGGCGTCTGCATGTGCCAGCCCCGCGCGGTAAGGTTGTCGAGCACGCGCTCGATGTCGTCATGCGGCAGCTTGCGCTGGGGAGTGACCTGCACTTCAAGGACGAAGCGAAGGTCGCCCAACAGGAGCGCGAGCGGCTCGGGAAGCACGTCGAAACCGTCTCGACGGGTGAGCCAGACGTAGGTATCCGGCTTGCGCTGACTGGCGTAGACGAAGCACTGCATGGCGGCTGGTCTCGCGGTCGGGGGCGGGGTTTCCACAGTAGCAAATGCAGCCCGGCGATGGGGCCGCCTACCCGCGGGCCGTTTCACATTTGTTGCAGCGGGACTTGCAAAACAGGCGTCAACTCGTCCAGAGTGCACAGCCAGAATGTTAAACGCGCGTATGAAAACGGGTAAGTTTCCGCTTTCACACACGTGATTTCATCGCCCCCGAGCAGAACAAGAAGCAGGAGCTGACCCCGCATGCAGAAGCTGAACCTCCATACCCGTCCGTTCGCCATCGCCGCCCTTTCGTTGGCCGTTGCCGGTGCACTGGTGGCTCCCCAGGCTGCCCAGGCCAGCGCCTTCCAGCTGAAGGAAAACAGCGCCAAGGCTCTCGGCCGTGCATTCGCGGGTTCCACCGCGGCCGGCGACGACGCCTCGGTGATCGTGAACAACCCGGCCGCGATGTCGATGCTCAAGGGCAACGTGTTCCAGGCCGACGTCACCGGCATCAACTTCAGCACCAAGTTCCACGGTACGGCCACGGACGCCCAGGGCCGGCCGATCAGTGGCGGCAACGGCGGCGACGCCGGCACCACCATGCCGGTCCCGGCGCTGTACTTCGCCTCGCAGGTCAGCGACCGCTGGCACATCGGCCTGGGCCTGACCGCGCCGTTCGGCTTCAAGACCGAATACGACTCCGACTGGAAGGGCCGCTATAACGGCATCAAGTCGGACTTCAAGTCGCTCGACGCCACCTTGTCGGCTTCGTTCGACGTGACCGACGATTTCGCCGTGGGCGTCAGCGCCATCGCGCAGAAGACCAGCGCGGAACTGACCAGCGCCATCAACTACAACACCGTGGGCCTTGGCCTGATCCAGCGCGCCGCCGCAGCCGGCCAGCTGCCGCCTGCCGCTGCCGCCGCGCTCGCCCGCCAGTACGCCGCCGTGGTGCCGCCGGGCAGCGATGGCTACGCCAAGATCAAGGGCGACGACTGGGGCTACGGCTGGCAGGTCGGCGGTCTGTGGAAGCTGACGCCCAATGATCGCATCGCGCTGAGCTATCGCAGCAAGATTAAGCACACGCTCGAAGGCACCGGCAACTTCACGATGCCCACGAACGTCACCGCCGTGCTGTCGAATCCGGCGGTGGGCGCACTGCTGGGCAGCGGCCAGCCGCCGTTCACCCACACCGAAGGCCGCGCGGGCTTCACCACGCCTTCCGTCGCCACCGCCAGCTTCTGGCACCAGGACGAGAAGTTCGGCCTCGGCTTCGATCTGTCGTGGACCAAGTGGGACACCTTCAAGGATCTCACCGTCAACTACTCGAACCCGAACCAGCCGCCGACCAGCGAAGACTACAGCTGGCGCAACACCTGGTTCGCTTCGGTGGGTGGTGAGTATTACCTCAGCGACAAGCTCACCCTGCGCGGCGGTGTAGCCATCGACACCACGCCGACCTACGACGACACCCGCTCGCCGCGCGTGCCGGACTCGACCCGCAAGTGGCTGGCCTTCGGCGTCGGCTACAAGGCCACCGATCGCTTCGAGATCAACGCCGGCTACGCTCACATCTTCGTGAACAATGCCCACATCGGCGGCGTGAGCAGCTCGACCGGCGACCGCCTGGTCGGCTCGAACGACGACAAGGGCAACCTGCTGAGCGTGTCGGCCAAGTACTCGTTCTGATCGATCCGTCGATCGGCCGATAAAAAAACCTCCCCGGTGACGGGGAGGTTTTTTTGTAGGAGCGCGCCTGCGCGCGACATCTTTTGAGGCCGTGAACAACAGGCCCTGCTGCTCTCCGCGAAAAACTGTCGCGCGCAGGCGCGCTCCTACCCCGCGCAGGCGCGCGCCTAGCCTCAGTAGGCGTATTCGCGGAATACCGGGTCCACGTTCCTGTTCCACGCCCCGTTGAACAGCTCCAGCTTCACGTCCGCCTGAGTCTTACCCGAGATCGCGATTTCCATCAGCGGCTCGAGGTAGATCGACTCGTCCGCGCCGCGGTTGCCCTGCCGGTTGCGGCGCTTCAGACCCGCCTCCGCGATCTTCAGCGCTTCGAGCGACAGGTCGCGCACCGTGTGGTCGCGGAAGCGCAGGTCCAGCGCTTCCTTCGGCACGCCGTCGCGCAGCGCGTGACGCTCCGCCTTGCTGAAATCCTTCACCAGGTCCCAGGCCGCGTCGAGCGCGACATCGTCGTAAAGCAACCCCACCCAGAATGCCGGCAACGCGCACAGCGAACCCCACGTGCTCGTATCCGCGCCGCGCATTTCGAGGTACTGCTTCAGGCGTACTTCCGGGAACGCGGTGGTGAGATGGTCGGCCCAGTCGGTCATCGTGGGCTTCACGCCGGGCAGAGCCGGCAATTCGCCGCGCATGAACTTCTTGAAGTCCTGCCCCGACAGATCGACGTACTTGCCATCGCGGTAGCTGAAGTACATGGGCACGTCGAGGATGTAGTCGACGTAGCGCTCGTAGCCGAAGCCATCCTCGAAAACGAAGTCGAGCATGCCGGTGCGATCGTTGTCGGTGTCGGTCCACACGTGTGAACGGTACGACTTGTAGCCGTTCGGCTTGCCTTCGGTGAACGGCGAATTGGCGAACAGCGCGGTGGCGATGGGCTGCAAGGCGAGGCCGACGCGGAATTTTTTCACCATGTCGGCCTCGCTCGAGTAATCGAGGTTGACCTGCACGGTGCAGGTGCGGGTCATCATGTCCAGGCCGAGCGAGCCGACCTTGGGCATGTAGTCGCGCATGATCTTGTAGCGGCCCTTGGGCATCCACGGCATCTGGTCGCGGCGCCACTTCGGCTGGAAGCCCATGCCGAGGAAGCCGATGCCGAGTTCCTCGGCGACCGAGCGCACTTCCTCGAGGTGGTTGGTGACTTCGTCGCAGGTCTCGTGGATCGTTTCCAGCGGGGCGCCGGACAGTTCGAGCTGGCCGGCCGGTTCGAGGGTGATGTTCGCCTTGCCCTTGGTCAGCGCCACGGGCGTCTCGCCTTCGCGGGCGATGTCCCAGCCATAACGCGACGCGAGGCCCTCGAGGATGGCCCGGATGCCCGGGCGGGCGCCCTCGAAGGGCGGCGGCGTGAGGTCGTCGGTGTAGAACCCGAACTTCTCGTGCTCGGTCCCGATGCGCCAGTCGGAGCTCGGCTTCTCGCCCTTGGCGAGATAGGCGGCCAGGTCGTGGCGGTCGCCGATGGGCGTGCTCTTCGCGGCGCTGGGGATGGACACGGACTTTCCTTGACGTTGGGCGCACGGCCGGTAGCCGCACCTAATGGGGACGGATTCGGCAAGCAAAAGGTGCCTGCGCGCGGAGCGTAGCATCGCGGGTCGGGGCCGTGTCCAAAGTATCCTGGCCCGGGCCATGGGTTCAGGAATCGCGATAAAGAAAAAGGCCGCCCGGAGGCGGCCTCTCGCAGTTTTTTTCGGCAAGGCGCGGAATCAGCGCTTCATCGAATTGAAGAACTCGTCGTTGGACTTCGTGTTCTTCATCTTGTCGAGCATGAATTCCATCGCCGCCAGCTCGTCCATCGGGTGGAGGAGCTTGCGCAGGATCCAGATCTTGGCGAGCAGGTCCGGATCGATCAGCAGGTCCTCGCGGCGCGTGCCGGAGCGGTTGATGTCGATGGCGGGGTACACGCGCTTCTCGGAGATGCGCCGGGACAGATGCACTTCCATGTTGCCGGTGCCCTTGAACTCCTCGTAGATCACCTCGTCCATCTTCGAGCCGGTATCGGTCAGCGCCGTGGCGATGATGGTCAGGCTGCCGCCTTCCTCCACGTTGCGCGCCGCACCGAAGAAGCGCTTCGGACGCTGCAGGGCGTTGGCGTCGACACCGCCGGTGAGCACCTTACCGGAGCTCGGCACCACGGTGTTGTAGGCGCGGGCGAGACGGGTGATGGAGTCGAGCAGGATCACCACGTCCTTCTTGTGCTCGACCAGGCGCTTGGCCCGCTCGATCACCATCTCGGCGACCTGCACGTGGCGAACGGCGGGTTCGTCGAAGGTGGAGCTGATGACTTCGGCACGAACGGTGCGGGCGATTTCCGTGACTTCCTCCGGACGCTCGTCGATCAGCAGCATGATCAGGTGGACGTCGGGATGGTTGTACTGGATGGCCTGCGCGATGTTCTGCAGCATCATCGTCTTGCCGGACTTCGGCTGGGAGACGATGAGGCCACGCTGGCCACGGCCGATCGGCGCCACCAGGTCGAGGATGCGGCCGGTGATGTCCTCGGTGGAGCCGTTGCCGCGTTCGAGCTTGAACGCCTTGCGCGGGAACAGCGGGGTGAGGTTCTCGAACAGCAGCTTGTTCTTCGACGCCTCCGGCGGATCGCCGTTGATGTCGTCGACCTTGAGCATGGCGAAGTAGCGCTCGCCTTCCTTCGGATGACGCACGCGTCCGGTGATGTAGTCGCCGGTGCGCAGGTTGAAGCGGCGGATCTGGCTGGGCGAGACGTAGATGTCGTCCGGACCGGCCAGGTAGGACTCGTCGGCCGAGCGCAGGAAGCCGAAACCGTCCTGGAGGATCTCGAGCACGCCCTCTGCCCAGATGCCGCCGCCGGAGCGGGCGTGGGCCTTGAGGATATTGAAGACCACGTCCTGCTTGCGCTGGCGGGCCACGCCCTCGCGGATGCCGAGCGATTCGGCGAACTCGAGGAGCTGGATGGAGTTCTTGCGCTTCAGTTCGGTCAGGTTGATCAGGCGATCGTTGCTGCCGGCATCGGCGTTCTCGTCGTCGTCGACGGGATAGCCGTTGTTGTTGCGCGGGTGCTGGTAATTGCCGCCACCGTTGCCCTGTCTCTTATACACATCT
>NZ_JBPGXO010000042.1:0-39268 GCF_056755555.1 Luteibacter sp. SVR4-7G
CGTATGGCGGCATCGGCGGCAGCAGGAAGTACCTGATCGCCAGCCTCGACCAGTCGCTGAAGCGCATGGGCCTGGATTACGTGGACATCTTCTATTCGCACCGCGTGGATCCCACCACGCCGCTGGAAGAAACCATGGGCGCGCTGGCGCACCTGCATCGCCAGGGCAAGGCGCTGTATGTCGGCATCTCCAGCTATTCCCCGGAACTCACCCGCAAGGCGGCGGCGATCCTTGCCGAGGAGCGCGTGCCGCTGTTCATCCACCAGCCCAACTATTCGATGTTCAACCGCTGGATCGAGGATGGCCTGCTCGACACGCTGGAAGACCTCGGTACCGGCTGCATCGCCTTCTCGCCGCTGGCGCAGGGTCTGCTCACGTCGAAGTATCTGGGCGGCATTCCCGCCGATGCGCGCGTCACGCGCGAGGGATCGCTCGGCAAGGACCAGCTGAGCGAAAAGAACCTCGCCCGCGTGCGTTCGCTCAATGCCATCGCCGAGCGCCGTGGCCAGACGCTGGCGCAGATGGCGATCGCCTGGGTGCTCCGCGACCCGCGTGTCACTTCGGCCCTGATCGGCGCTCGCACGGTGGCCCAGCTGGACGATTCGCTCGGCGCCCTCAAGGGCCTCGAGTTCTCGCCGGAAGAGCTGGCCGAGATCGACCGCTACGCCAGCGACGGCGGCACCGACCTCTGGAAGGAATCGGCGGAGCTTTAAGCCGCTAAAGATTTCGACAGCCGGGAACGGCCGCTTCGCGTGTACTGCGTACCTGCTTCCACCACGGTACGGCACCCATGCGAAACGGCCTTCCCCTCCTGCTTCCGCTCGCCCTGGCACTGGGCATCGCCCGGTTTTCGCCGGCGCATGCGTCGGATCACCTCGATACACCCACGGTGGCCGCCGATCCGCGCGCGGACATCGGCGACATCTACGCCTGGACCTCGCCCGATGGGCGGAGGCTGAACCTCGCGATGACCATCGTCGGGCACAGCTTTTCCGACAGGATCGCGTACACGTTCCATGTCGACAGCGGCAAGGCTTTCGGCGAGACCACGGCGACGACGGCGCTTACCTGTCGCTTCAGCGCGTCCTATGCGGCGCAGTGCGCGGCGGGCGGCGAACGTGCCGACGGCCTGGTCGACGCAGCCGATGGCTTCGCCTCGGCGAACGGACGGCTGAAGGTCTTCGCCGGCAGGCGCGACGATCCGTTCTTCAATAACGTGAAGGGCTCGCGCAGCGCTTTCGACGTTGCCGCCGCCGCGCTCAAGGCCGGCGCATCGACCGATGCCGAAGGCTTTCCCGCCTTCGACGCGGCAACCGTCCGGTCGATCCGTGAACATTGGCGGCAGACCGATGGCGGCCCCGGCAAGAACTTCCTCGCCGGCTGGTCGCCCGCGTGCATCGTCGTGAGCGTCGATCTCGGTGTGGTCGCCGGTGGTGGTCCGGTACTGGCGGTCTGGGGCGAAACGGCTACCGCGCACGGCCGCGTGGACCGCGCGGGGCGCCCGCTCACGGGCAACGCGCTGCTGGCGCCGCTGGCACCCGATACGGTGAGCGACCGCCTCAAGGAGCGCTACAACCGCGCGGAACCCGCGACCTCGCGTCAATTCGTTGTGGATATCCAGCGCAGCCTCGGCCTGTACGACGGTTATGACGGCGTCCGCGGCAACCAGTGGCTCGCCGATATGCACGCCCGCGAAGGCGAACGCTACAGGCGCCTGGCCATCCTGCTGGCCGACGACCGGCTCTGGGTCAACAGTGCATCGGGTAAGTGCACGCAGTTGTTCGCGGTGGAACTGGCCGCGCTGTCGGACCGCCGCGACCTTGCCGGGGATTGCGGCGGACGAACGCCGAACTACGACGCGTCGAACGTCTACCGTTCCATGCTGGCGGCCGGCGACACGCGCAGCATCGACGACGGCGTGCACCGGGACGATCACGTGCATTCGCCAAGCCGGTTTCCGTTCCTCGTGGCCGCCGATGAGATCCTGGACGGACCATCGCCGGCGGCGGCTTCGACGGCAGCACGCGATGATTACCGTGAATAGGACATCGCGGCATCGCCTCGCCGCGGCTGCGCTGGCGGTTTCGGTGGCATGCCCGGGCGCCGCCGTGGCGCATGCCGGCACGGGGCTCGCGGGCGGATTCGGCGCGGGATTCATCCATCCCTTTGGTGGGATGGACCACCTGCTGGCCATGGTGTCGGTGGGCTTGTGGGGTGCGTTCCTCGGCGAACCGCTCGTCTACAGGCTGCCCGTCGTATTCCCGGGGCTGATGGTGGTCGGCGCCATGCTAGGGATGGCCGGCGTGGCGCTGCCGCCGGTGGAGTGGGGCATCGCGTTATCGGTGCTCGTCCTGGGCGGGTGCATAGCGGCGGCGTGGCGGCCGCCCGTCTGGCTGGCGATCGCGGTCGTTGCCGTTTTCGGTTTCTTCCATGGCTACGCACACGGCAAGGAACTGCCATCGGCTGCCGACCCTGTCGGATACGCCGCGGGCTTCGTACTCGCCACCGGATCGCTGCATCTGCTGGGTATCGGCATCGGCCTGGTCACGCGCTGGAGATGGGGTGTCCAGGCCGTTCGACTTGCCGGTGCGGCCATCGCAGCAACAGGTGCCGCGTTCGCCGTACAGGCGGCGGGTACCGGAGACGCCACCTTGGGAGAATGGCTGCTGCCGGTTCTCGTCTTGATCCTCGTCGTCGTCGCTTCGTACGTCCTGATCCACAAGCCGACGACGACGCCTCACAAGCGCTCCATCGCCTGGCAGGTGGTCGTCAGCTGGCTGATCGCCGTGGCCGTGCTCACGGCGACGCTCGCCTTCCTTCCCGTCACGCCGGGCTACGCGCCCGATCACCTGGAATAGCCGCGCCATGCGTCGACTGATCACGACCCTCTTCGCGTGTATCGCGGGCACCGCGGCGGCACACGACTTCTGGGTGCAGCCCGGGAAGTTCCAGACGGTACCGGGCGGGACGACGGTGTTCACGCTGCAGGTGGGACATGGGCCCTACCGGCAACGGTCGCCGATCGCCGCGAGCCGCGTCCAGCGGTTCCAGCTGCTCGGACCCTCCATCAGTGAGGACATCCGTGGCTCGTTGCGGCCGGGAGGCAGGGCGGACGATGGCAGCATCCGCCTTCCCAGCAGCGGCACGTACATGGCGGTCTTGGAAACCGACAACCGGGCGGAGAGCCATCTTCCGTCGTTGCGCTTCAACGACTACCTCACGGTGGAGGGTCTCACTCCCGCGCTGGAGCGGCGCCGTCGCGAGCATCGCATGGACTACGACGAAACCGAGATCTACAGCCGGCGCGCGAAGGCGATCATGCAGTCCGGGGCATTCGACGCTGCCGCGCAAGCACCCGTGACCGAACCGGTGGGACTGCCGCTCGAGATCGTGCCCGAGGTGAATCCGTATGCCCTGCCGCGCCCGTCGTCGCTACCGGTGCGCATCGTGTACCAGGGGAAAGCGCTGGCCGGTGCCACCGTGAAGCTCACCGACCTCGATCACGACGAAAGCCCTGTGGAGATCCATGTGACGGACGGCAGCGGCCGTGCGATCTTCGTCCTGCCGACGCACGGACGCTGGTTGCTCAACGTCATCTGGACCCGCGCCTTGCCGGCGGATGGCGAAGCCGATTACGAAACCGACTTCTCCAGCCTCAGCTTCGGCTTTTCATGAGCTCATCCAGAGCTTGCGGGCTTCGGCGGCGATCACATCCGGGAATTCTTCGGGAAAGAACAGTTTCGCCTGTGCGATGCGGTGTACGCCGCGCGAATCGGCGAAGGCACGGTCGAGGTATTCGGCGCCTGCCGGCGAAAAGATCGGATCCGACATGCCCCACACCACGCGCACCGGCGCCTTGCACGCCGCAAGCCGCGGACCGATGCCCGCGAGGGAATTCGCTTCCAGTGCGAGCGCATAGGCATGCGTGCGCCCGGGATGCGCGACCAGGGGCGACAGGTACATGTCGATCGCCTCGTCGGTGGGGTGGTCCGGGTAGCAGTAGGTCATGCCGCCCAGACCTTGCGGCGAACGCGCCAGGCGCTTGTCTTTCAGCCACGGGCGTAACCAGGTATCGACATAGGTGCCTTCCCGCGACATGGCGATCACGGGAGCCATCGCCGCCGGTGGGCACTCGTGTTCCGTGTCGCAGTTGGTGAGGAGCAGGCTGCGCACGCGTTCGGGGTGTCGCGTCGCCAGCAATTGCGCCACCGCGCCCCCGCTGTCGTTCGCCACGATGTCCGCCCGCCCGACGCCCAGGCTGTCCATGAAGGCCACGAGCATGTCGGCCTGCTCGGCAGGCGCCACGCTCTGACCCGCTGCTACCTCGGTGTACCCGAGTCCGAGGAAGTCGGGCGCGACGCAGCGGCGCGCATCGGCCAGCTGCGGCATGACGCCACGCCACTGGAAGCCGTTCAGGGGAAAGCCGTGGAGAAAGAGAGCGGCATCGCCGCTTCCCTGCTCCACATAGGCGATGTTGCCGAACCTCGTTCGCGCGTATCGCCGTGCGGCGTTGAACTGGCTCGCGTCCATGGCTTTCTTCTGCGGCGCTTGCGCGCCGCCTGAGGCCAGCTTCGCCACACCGGGCATGCATGCGGCAAGCGTGCCGACAGCCAGCCCGCCGGCGGCCCAACGCACGAAGGCGCGGCGACCGAAGTCGCCAGGTTCACTGTTCACGATCGGATCTCCGTTGCAGCCGCCCATCGCGGCAGCTTCAGGAAACCACGCGCTCCCGGCCTCCGCTGTCGAAATATTTAGGCTCCTCTCGCGCTGTGGGTGTTTGTTGCGTGGCGGTTGTGAATCGGTTGGCCCGCTTGTGCGGGCCCATGCTTTAAGCGGCTTCGCCGCATGGAGCGTTGCTCTGGGCTCGGCTTCGCCATCGCGTTTTGCGTTGGCGTGGCGGCGGGTCGCCGGTGGCTGCCATTTTTTTCGCTAAGTCCTCGTCCGGCCTACGCCTCCCTGCGGAATCGCTCCAAAAACGGCAGCCACCGGCTCCTCCCAACACCGCGGTCGCATGCGGCAAAAGCCAGGGCAACAGCACGCCCGCTTGCGGGCCGCACATTCCCCGCCGCCCCGGAAAATGCGCGCACGTTGTAGGAGCGCGCCTTGCGCGCGACAGCCTTTCGCGACCACATCCAACCCCTCGTAACAAGCCCGAGGAAGCCTCATCGGGCGGCTCCAAATGAAAGGCCCCAGCGCCGCTTCGCGCTAATCACCCGCAAGCGCACCGGTGACGGTGCGCAACTGCTCCCGCACCATCTGCGTATGCGCCCGCATCGCGTAATCCAGCCCCCGCCTCATCAACACCTCGATGACCGTCAGGATGTTGGCCATCTCTTTGCCTTTCAGCTCACCGGCCTCCCCAATCACCTCGGCCACGGACTCGGTCAGCCGCTCCGCATACTGCAACCACTCGGTCGCCGCATTCATCAACTCATGTACCGAGGCCTCGTTACGCTCATTTATCGCGTTCATGCGCATGTGCGCACGCGCTGCGGGAATCGCCCGCGAAGCGCGGCCTGCAACGCGAAGCGCGACCTGCAACGCGAAGCGCGACCTGCAAGTTGTCGCCTCCCTTCCTACCCGTCGCTCCCGCGGAGGCGGGAGCCTAGTGACACTTGCTGGAGGGTTGCGAAAACGCTCAGGGCGTGAAGGTGGTCGCGAAAGGCTGTCGCGCGCGAGGCGCGCTCCTACAGGGCTGCGTTGATTCCGCACGGTGCGGCGAGCGTGCGGACGCTGAAGCGCACGAGCCGCTGCTTTGGCTTTTGCTGCATGTGACCGTCGTGTTGGGAGGAGCCGGTGGCTGCCGTTTTTGGAGCGATTCCGCAGGGAGGCGTAGGCCGGACGAGGACTTAGCGAGAAAAACGGCAGCCACCGGCGACCCGCGACCACGCTAACGCAAAACGCGATGGCGACAGCCGAGCCTTGGTAACGGGGGCACCCAAAGACGAACCAATGCACCCCCGTCAGCCGCGACGAACGGCACTCCGGAATTCGGCAGGAGTCTGCCCGTAAGCCTGGCGGAATGTCGCCGTGAAATGACTGTGGCTGGAAAATCCGAGATCCGCGGCCAGCGCGGAGAGATCGACGTCCGTGCCGGTGATGAGGTCCAGTGCACGGGCAAGCCGAAGGCGCAGCTGGTAGCGATACAGGGGAACGCCTTCCACACGCTGGAAGACCTGGGTGAGATACACCGCGGACGCTCCGATTTCGGCGCCCACGTCGGCCAGGGACCAGCGGCGCGACAGATCGCTGGAGAGCAGCAGCTTCACCCGGTTGGCCAGCCGATGCTGGCCTTCGGTGGCGTGCGAGCCGCGCGTGCTGCGCGGACCGAGGCTGCGGGCCACCAGATCCAGCAGCAGGCCCTCGGCTTCCAGGGCTTCCATCGTGCCCCGCTCCAGCCCGTATCGGATCGATGCGACCAGAGCCTGCGCGTCGGGATCGATACGCCGGTGCTGGGTCAGGAATCCGGGATTGGCGCGGCCGTTCAACGATGCGGAGGGCGCAAGCTCGTCGAGCAGGGCGGGGGGAAGTTGCAGCGACAGGCTGGCGTCGCTTCCCTCGATCGGATGAGCGATGTGGTAGCCCTCGTCCGCGTTGAAGAAGACGACATGATTGGCGTCGGCCACGACCTGTTCGCGGCCCACGTGGCGCACGTAGACGCCGCGATAAGGGAACACCAGGAAGGTGGAGGCCGCACACTCCTCGGGCCCCCGGTGGGCGCAGCCGCCGTGACATACCACGTTACGCACCGACACGCTCGCGGTGTCGAGCGAGGCCGCGATGCTGAGTTCGGCGGGGGTGGGAGAGAGCTCGGGCATGGCGTCACCTGCGTCGCGGAAGCCTAGCATGGCGTCCCGGCCACCGTTCGATTTGGGAAAATCGCAGGCATCCGGGAAAGATGACGGTCCGTCCCGCAGGCAGAATGCATGGATGAAGATCGCCACCGTCCTCGCCACGCTGCTGGCCACCCTCGCGCTTGGCTGCTGCCCCCGCATCGTGGGCGTGGCCCGGGCCGACGATGCCTTCTACGGCTATCGCCAGGAGCAGCTGGCGGGCGCGCCAGGCTCGATCATCCGCATCGCGCCGCTGGAAGGCGCGCCGCTGGGGGCGAGCGCTTACCGCGTGCTCTACAGGTCGACCGGACTGCACGGCGAGCCCGTCGCCGTCTCCGGGGTCGTCGTCGTTCCGGCGGGCACACCGCCGGACGGGGGCCGCCCGGTCGTCGCGTGGGCCCACCCGACCACCGGCGTCGTTTCGCGCTGCGCACCGTCCAGAGCGCGCTTCGTCTTCCAGACGATGATGGGGCTGCGGGAGATGGTCCGGCGCGGTTACGTCGTGGCAGCCACGGACTATCCGGGGCTGGGCACGCCCGGCCCGCATCCTTACCTCGTCGGTGACAGCGAGGCCCGCGCGGTGCTCGACGCCGTGCGCGCGGCGCGCCGCGTACCCGGTGCGCAGGCAGGCGACCGGTTCACCGTCTGGGGCCATTCCCAGGGCGGGCAGGCTGCGCTCTTCACCGGTATCCTCGCCGCCCGTTATGCGCCGGAACTCCATCTCCTCGGCGTGGCCGCGGCGGCGCCTGCCGCCGACCTGAAGACCCTGCTGCGTGACGACGCCGATACGGATGGCGGCCGCAATGTCACGGCGATGACGTTGTGGTCGTGGCAGCGCGTGTTCGACGCGCCAATCGACAAGGTGGTGGCGCCGCAGGCGATGCCCGCCGTGGACGCGCTATCCAACGAATGCATCGAATCGGTGCTCGACATGGTGGAGCGCCGTTACTCGCAACGCCCCTTGCGGCAGCACTTCCTGGACGTGGGGGACATCACCGCGATCGAACCGTGGAAATCCTTGCTGGCGGCGAACGAAGCGGGAACGCTTCCTGCCGACGTGCCGGTGCTGGTTACCCAGGGCGGCGCTGATCTGCTGGTGCTGCCCAAGGTAACCCGCGCCTACGTACGCCGCCTGTGCGCCGCGGGAAGCCGCGTGCAGTACGTCGAACTCCCCGGCGTGCACCACGGCTTCATCGGCAGTGACACCGCGTTGCAAGCGGTCGCCTGGATGGCCGGCCGGTTCGACGGAAAGCCTGTGCCGACGAGTTGCGGCGACGTGCCGGACTGACCGGTCCTACCGGAGCGACGCGAGGTAAGCGCAAAGCATGTCCACCAGGGCGTCCGCTACGGCAAGCGCCGGCCTTGGGAAGTCCTGCCGTTTACACCGGAGTGGCTTCCAGGGCGGCCCCGCAGCGCCGGCAGAAGCGGGCGTCCGCCTCGTGTTCGTCGACGCTGCAGGCGGTGCAACGCATGTGGACTTTCGCGTCGCGCATGCTCGCGGCAAGCTCCGCGGCAAAGATGCCCGTAGGCACCGCGATGATGCTGTATCCGACCAGCATGATGACCGAGGTGAGCAGTTGTCCCAGCGTGGTGTGGGGTGTGATATCGCCAAAACCGACGGTCGTCATCGTCACGATCGCCCAATACATGGACGTCGGGATGCTGGTGAAGCCATGCTCCGGGCCCTCGACCAGGTACATCAACGCACCGAAGATCAGGACGAGCGTGAGAATGGTGCATACGAAGACCAGGATCTTGTGCCGGCTTCGGACCAGGGCCGACCACAGGAGATTGGACTCATCGACGTAGCGGCTGAGCTTGAGAATCCGGAAGATGCGCAGCATCCGCAATGCCCGGACCACCAGCAGGTACTGGCTGCCGACGAAGAGAAGGCTCAGGTACGCCGGAAGCACCGAGAGCAGGTCCACCCATCCGAAGAAACTCCGTACATAGGCGCCCGGACGGTTCACCACGGCGATGCGCAGGAGATATTCCACGCTGAATGCCAGGGTGAATACCCACTCCAGGGCAAGGAACATGCCAGCGAAATCGCGATGAAGGGTGGGCACCGAGTCGAGGATCGTGACCAGCACGCTCGAGAGGATGGCGACGATGAGGATCACGTCGAATGCGCGGCCTGCCGCGTCGTCGTGACCGAAGATGATATGGAACCAGCGTGCTCGCCAGGGTGCTCCTTCGGCGGGTCCATAGGCCAGATCGGCCGTGCTGTGTGATACACCGTTCATGTGTTCCTCGCTTCCATGACGACCGTCGTTGGTGTGCGCGAATGCTATATCGATCGCCGGCTTGGGGCAGCAAACAGGCGATCCTTGAGCGGACAGGACGGGAATGGCACGATCGCCGCCATGACCTCCCGGCCCGTCCCCGCGCACCACCTGCGCGACCTAGCCCGTCTTCGCCGTGTCCGCGACCGGATCGACCGCGAGTACGCGCAGCCGCTGGATGTCGAGGCCCTTGGCCGCGCGGCGGGCATGTCGGCGGGGCACCTCAGCCGTCAGTTCCGGCTGGCGTATGGGGAATCGCCGTATTCGTACCTGATGACACGGCGCATCGAGCGCGCCATGGCCTTGCTGCGCCAAGGCGAACTCAGCGTTACCGAGGTCTGCTTCGCTGTCGGCTGCGCGTCGCTGGGCACGTTCAGCACGCGCTTCACCGAACTGGTGGGCATGCCGCCCAGCGCGTACCGAGCGCGGGAGGCGCTGGCGACGGAAGGTCTGCCCGCCTGTGTGGCGAAACAGGTCAGCCGGCCCGTCAGGAATCGAGAAGCGCAGGTGCCGGAGCCGACCGTAGACTGATCGCCGTGGACTTCGCCACTCACCGGAACCGATCGTCATGGATATCAGCATCTGCTCCAGCTTCCTTCCGCAGACCGACCCGGAGGCTTCGCTGGCCTTCTACCGCGACACCCTCGGCTTCGAGGTGCGCAAGGACGTCGCCTATGGCGGCATGCGCTGGATCACGGTGGGGCCCAAGGGCCAGCCGGATGTCGCCATCGTCCTGCATCCGCCGGCGGCCACCCCCGGCCTGACCGACGACGAACGCCGCACGATTGCGGAAATGATGGCCAAGGGCACCTACGCCATGGTCATCCTGGCCTCCCGCGACCTGGACGCGGCCTTTGAGCGCATCCAGGCCACCGGTGCCGAAGTCGTGCAGGAACCGACCATGCAGCCTTACGGCATCCGCGACTGCGCTTTCCGCGATCCGGCGGGCAACCACGTGCGCATCAACGAGGTGCAGTGACTTTTCCTGATCGGAGCGCCGACGACGACGCTTCGGTCCGGAACGAAACATCGAGCCTTCCGTGCTCCTACGCTCAGGTCTTCCATAGCGTCGGAGCGAGATCCGGATGGTGATGCTGATGATAGGCGCACTGGCCTCGGCGGCCCTTGGCGCCATGCCCATCGAAACCACGAACGTCCCCCTGCCGGGAAGCACGGACCACGTGGCGCTGCATTGCGTGGCACCGCGCGGCACCACGAACAAGGCCGTGTTGTTCGTCCATGGCGCCACCTTCCCCACGAAACTCGCGTTCGGGTTCGAGTTCCATCCCGGGGATTCGTGGATGCACTACATGGCGCGGCAGGGATACCTCGCCTGCGGCCTGGATTTCCTGGGCTATGGCGGATCCAGCACGCCGGCGGCCATGCAGGGAGACGCGTCCGCGGCGCCTCCCGTGGATCGGGCGCCCGAAGCGGCTGCACAGATCGATGCGGCCATGCACTACCTGCACCAGGCGAAGGGTGCGCCGGCTATCCACGTCGTGGCGCACTCATGGGGTACCGTCCCGGCGGCGGCGTATGCCGCGAGTCATCCAGGCGACCTGGCCTCGTTGACGCTGTTCGGACCGGTCGTCCAGAAGACGGCCGCGCGTACCGGTAAATCCCCCAGCGTTGCCTGGTTCCCGCTCACGGCCCGGCATCGCCTGGAACAACTGGGTTTCCGGAACGTGCTTCCTGCCGGAAAGGTGTTGCTCGAACCGGCGGTGGGCCAGCGATGGGCGGAGGAATTCAGGGCCTCGACGCCGGTCGTCGGCAACGACGCGCCGGACCAGATGCGCATTCCCAATGGACCGAACGTCGATATCGACGAAGGCGTCATCGGCAATTACCCGTACGCCGCTTCGGACATTAAGGTCCCGGTATTCGTCGTCTTCGGGAACTACGACACGGTGGTGAACGATGTCGACGCCGCGAAGTTCCTCGAACGTTTCACGTCGGCACCCATGAAGTGGACGTTGCGCATCGACGACGGCACCCATGTGATGCACCTCGAGCGGCAGCGGTGGTCGCTGTACGAGAGCGTCGCGGCGTTCATCCGTTCCACGTCCGAGGTGGCACCATGAACGCCGTAGTCAGGGTCCGGCGCGATTATCGCCTGCGGGACCGTGCCGAGGCACCACGCGCCTGAGGGAGGGAGTGACGACATGTGCGACGACGACAGTGGCTTCAAGCTATCGAAGGTGGCCTCCGCGATCGCCGAGCCGGCGCGTGGCCGGATCCTGTGTCACCTCATGGATGGGACGGCGCGCACGGCGACGGAACTCGCCACGGTGGCCGGCATCGCCGCGTCGACCGCGAGCGCTCACCTCGCGCGTCTGGTGAGCGCGGGCCTGCTCGAGGTGGTGGCGCAGTCGCGCCATCGTTATTACCGGCTGACCGGGGAAGAAGTGGCCCGTGCGCTGGAGACGCTACTCGTCGTCGCGGAACCCGCTGGCCACTTCAAATCCAGTACGCCCGAATCGTTACGGCTGGCGCGCACGTGTTACGACCACGCCGCCGGCGAGCTGGGCGTGCAGTGGCACGACCGGCTTCTCGAACGAGGCTGGCTGGAGAAGAGTGCCGGCAAGGGAGAATACGACCTGAGCGCAACGGGGAAAGAGGCCCTTGCAGGTTACGGCATCGACCTTGCTTACCAGCGCCGGCGCAAACTTGCCTATCCCTGCATCGACTGGAGCGAACGCCGCCCGCATCTTGCCGGCGCACTCGGTGCCGCGCTGTTGAAGCTCGGCATGGACCGGCAGTGGCTCCGCCGCAGCCTGGAAGACCGCGCACTGATCGTCACGCCGAAAGGCAGGCGCGAACTCAACACGGCCTTCGGCGTCGTACTGGCCGTTTAAGGGCCTCGATGGGTGCTCTTATTTTTTCTGCGCGCTGCTCAGCCGCGAGGCATGGCTGGCCACCAGCACCCAGCCACCGCCCTTGCGCACGTATGTATCGGTGAACTGGAAATCCAACGCGTAAGGCTTGCCTTCGCTCCGGCCTTCCACGCGCGTGATGCCGGTCACCACGGCGGCATCTCCATATACCCGCACTGTGGAATCGCGATTGCGGAACACGTCGTACTTCGTGCCGCCGCGCAGGTCCACCACTTCGTCCGCGCGCGTCGTGACCTTGCCCGTGGAACTGGTCAGCGTGAAGGTGGGATCGAGGTGTTGCTCGAGCCAGTCGGCATCCTCGTGCTCGTACGCGTTACATATCTCGCGTTCGGCCTGATGGATTTGCCGCACGTCGTCTTCCACGGAAGACATCGCGGGCGCGCTGGCAAGCAGCAGCGCGGGAAACGACAACGAGAACAGTACGGCTGTGGCGCGCATGCAATCCCCCGACTTCCGTTGGCATGGGCAGTATGCGGCATAACCGGGGGGCCTGTTCTCAGTTCGAGGTACAACCCCGCAGCACCGGCTTCTCCGGATCCACCCGCGAATCATAGAAGTCGCCGTTGCGCCCCTTGTTCCACCAGGTGACGAAGCCGGACTGGTAGCGCACGCCAGAGCCCGACACCGTGCTGACCAGCAGTGCCGGGACGCCATCCACCGGCAGCAGGGCGAAGCTCTGCCCGTTCTTTCCATTGAGGTAGGTCACCTCCAGGCGCTTGCCGCCCGGACAGCTGTAGCTGACGTGGATCGGCGGTCCGACCTGTACCTGGGGAACCTTCAGATCGTCCGCGGAGGCTCCTTGGCTGAGGGACAGCGCGACGGCAGCGATTGACAGGGGGAGCAGTTGGCGCGAGCGGGACGGATTGTCGGGGTGCATCGTCGTGGCCTCCGGAGGATCTTGCGTATAGTGCTACACGGACCATGTAGCGCGGAGGTATCGATGACGCTGTCCCGGAAGATCCTTCTCATCGCCAGTCTTGCCTTGGGTGCCGGGTCGGTCCATGCACAGGTGGCCAGCTTCGATTGCCGGAAGGCCGCGACGCCGGCCGAGCGCGCGGTATGCGCCACGCCCGACCTGGGCCGCAAGGATGTCGTGGTTTCCACCTACTACGAGCTCCTGCTCCGCCTGAAGCCGGCCTCCGGCGGCATGGCCTACCGGGAGTTCGCCGACCGGGTGAGGGACGAGCAGCGCCAATGGCTGCGGGACGGACGCGACGCCTGCGCCGGCAACGTCGCCTGCCTGGGGCGCGCCTACGATGCCCGGCTGGCCACGCTCGCCAAGACCCTGGACGACAACGCCGCCCTGACTTTCGGCCGAACCATGGACTGAGCCGCAAGGGCCGCGTAGCCAATACCGTGTAAAATCGCGGTTTTTTCGCAGCCGAACCCGTGCAATCACACCAGCGGACGCACGTCCGCGGCCCGACCTTCATCCGCCTGCTCGCCCGCCTCACGGCCGTCGATGCGGGGGCGTCCGGTCCCTCCTTGCCTGACCGCCTGAGCCGGTGGCTCGACTGGAACCACGCCATCGCGCTCTCCACGGCGCTGGACGGCCGGCCGCCAGCCCCTCCGGAGGACGTTCCGGCTTTCGACAGCCTGGAAGAGGAGGCCTGTGCGCGGGCGCGGGTGGCGCTGGTGAGGGCCGTGGAGGGCGCTCGCGAGCTGAATGGCTCGGCGCCGCGCCCGGCCACGGACGTGGCGGACTTCGCCCCGTTCCGGCAACGCTACCTGACGCTCCAGCGGTCGATGCAGGCCACGACAGGCCAGTTGCGCGGTCGCCTGCGCGACATGCTCGCCGCGGGCTCGCCCGGCATGGCCCGGCTGGCACAGGTCGACGCGGTGATGGAGATGGCGCTGAGCCCCACGGAGCAGAAGCTGCTGGCCAGCGTGCCGGCGCTGCTCGCCGGCCGCTTCGACCTGCTGCGCCAGTCGGCCGCCCCCCAAGAGAACTGGCTCGACACGTTCCGCGGCGATATGCGCAGCGTGTTGCTCGCCGAGCTGGATGTTCGTTTTCAACCGGTGGAAGCGCTGCTCGCCGCGCTTCGCACCCGCTAATCGGGTAGTCATGTCCAGGAATTTCCTTTATCTCGCCGTTTTCCTCGTGGGCCTCGCCGCCGTGTGCTGGATCGGCGTGGGCTATATCGGCTCGAATCCGCTCGGCGCCGCCGTGGCCGCATTGATCGCTGCCTGCTATCTCGCGGGCGCGGTCGAGTTGCAGCGGTATCGCCGGGCCACGCATACGCTGCGCGGCGCGCTGACCGGGCTGGACATCACGCCGCCCGCGCTGGACCCGTGGCTTGGGCGCCTGCACCCGAGCCTGCGCAACACGGTGCGCCTGCGCATCGAGGGTGCACGCATGGCGTTGCCGTCGCCGACGCTGACGCCGTACCTGGTTGGACTGCTGGTGCTTCTCGGCATGCTCGGCACGCTGCTGGGCATGATGGCCACGCTTCGAGGCACGGGCATGGCGCTGGAAAGCGCTACCGACCTTCAAGCGATTCGCGGCTCGCTGGCCGCGCCGGTCAAGGGTCTGGGCTTCGCATTCGGCACCTCGATCGCGGGCGTGGCGAGTTCCGCCATGCTGGGTTTGCTTTCCGCCCTGTGCCGCCGCGAGCGCCTGCGCGCGGTCCAGCGGCTCGATGTGCGGATCGCGACGACGCTGCGCCCGTATTCGCAAGCCCACCAGCGCGACGAAGCGTTCAAGCTGCTGCAACAGCAGACGGCCGCGATGCCGGCGCTGGTCGAGTGGCTGGAAGCGATGATGATGTCCGTCGAGCGGCAGGCCCTCGCTGCGGGCGAGCGCCAGCTCGCCAGCCAGGAAGCTTTCCATCAGCGAACGGAAGCGATGTACGCGCGCCTCGCGTCGTCGGTGGAGCAGTCGCTCAAGGAGAGCGTCGCCGAAGGTGCCCGCGCGGCCGGCGTGGCGTTCGGTCCCGTCGTGGAATCGACGATGGCGGCCATCGCGCGCGAGACGGCATCGCTGCAGGCTACCGTGCACGAGGCGGTGCAGCGTCAGCTCGATGGCGTGTCGAGCCACTTCGAGGCATCTTCCCGTTCCGTCTCCGGTGCATGGAAGGAGGCATTGGCCGACGCGACCATCGTCTTCCGCGAAGGTGCGGCATCGATGCAGCAGGTCGTGCAGGCATCGCAGGCGGACGTCCAGACGGCGCTCTTGTCGCGAGACGGCGAGCGGCTCGCGGCCTGGAGGGATGCCCTCGCATCGACCGCCGCCGAACTGTCGGAGCGTACCCAGGCGCAGGCCAGCCACACCATCGCCGAGGTTTCCCGCCTCGTGGAAACCGCGACGGAAGCGCCGCGCATCGCCGCCCAGGTGGTGGCGGAACTGCGCGAGAAGCTTTCCGAAAGCATGCTGCGCGACACGGCCATGCTCGAGGAGCGCGGCCGTCTGCTGGCGACGCTGGAAACGCTCCTCGATGCCGTGAACCATGCCTCCACCGAACAGCGCACCGCGGTGGATGCACTAGTTTCGACCTCCGCCGACCTGCTCGACCGCGTGGGCACGCGCTTCGCGGAACGGGTCGAGACCGAGGCCGGCAAGCTCGGCACCGTCGCGGCCGACATCACCGGAAGCGCCACCGGGGTGGCCAGCCTGGGCGAAACCTTGGGGACGGCCGTCGAACGGTTCGGCAAGTCCAATGAAGCCTTGATGGACCGGCTGGACCGCATTGCCGGCGCGCTCGACGCCACGCTCGCGCGCAGCGACGAACAGCTTGCCTACTACGTGGCGCAGGCACGCGAAGTCGTCGACCTGAGCGTGCTGTCGCAGAAGCAGATCATCGAGGACATGCAGCGTCTCGGTGGCCAGTTCCTCGCCGCCGGGACCGAACCGGCATGAGCGACGAGCTGGAGATCGAAGGCGAGGCCGGCGTACCCATCTGGGCCGCCTTCGGCGACCTCATGTCGGTGCTGCTCGGCACCTTCGTGCTTATCCTGGTCGGCGTGATCGGCGTGCAGTTGCAGCTGTCGCATCGGCTCGACGAGGAAGTGAAACAGCGCCATGCCGAGGAGAAGCGCCGCACGGCGCTCGAGCAGGCGCTGGCCGCGCCGCTGGCCGCAGGCCGCGTCACCCTCGTCGATGGCCGTATCGGCATCCGTGGCAACGTGCTGTTCGCCCTGAATTCCGACCAGCTGCAGCCGGAAGGGCGCGAGGTATTGAAGAGCCTGGCGGGCCCCTTGTCCGGCTACCTGAAATCGCGCGACGAGATCCTGATGGTCAGCGGCTTCACCGACGACCAGCAGGTGCACGATGGCAACCGTCACTTCGCGGACAACTGGGAACTGTCGGCCGAACGCGCGTTGACGGTCACGCGCGCACTGGTCGCGGATGGCGTCCCCGCTTCATCGGTGTTCGCCGCGGCGTTCGGCTCGGAGCAGCCCGTCGGTTCCAATGCGAGCGAGGAAGGCCGCGCGATGAACCGGCGCGTGGAGATCGCGCCCATTCCGAAGCCGTCCACCACGCCGGTGCCGTCGCATGGCCCGTGACGTGCCGGCGGGTCCGCTGGGACAACTGGTTGCCTACCTCGCCGAGGTATCGGCGACGCGGGGCAGCCCGTCCACTTATCCGGAGCTGCCGGCCATCGGTGAGTTTCAGAAGGCCTGGTCGCACATCCGCACGGAAAGCCAGCTGAGGCAATCGCTGCAACAGACGCCCGAGAACGCCGGCCCGCTCAATTCCAGCGCCCTGGTCCACCGCTCGATGGCCTTGATGCGCGAGGTGTCGCCGGGATACCTGCGGCATTTCCTCTCCTACATCGACGACCTCTCCTGGTTGGAACGCCTGGCCGATGGCAAGGCTGCACCGGCCATCGAGGCACGGACGGCGGCAAGCATCGGGAAGCGCCGCAAGAGCAGGAAGCCGCGGACCAAGCCTTCCGCCTGAGCAACGCTGGCGAATCCCGAACTGCGCGTACCTGGGCGGTGCTGTGCATCTACCCGGCCTTTACGTCGCTAGATCGCCCGCGTACGAATTCGACGAAGGCCCGCAGTGGCGAGGGAAGGTGCTTGCGGCCGGGGTAATACAGGAAGGGCCCGCTGAATTCCTGGCACCAGTCGTCGAGCACCGGCAGCAGTTCGCCGCTGTCGACCTGCGGCTGCAGCCAGTCGTCGAAGAGATGGATGATGCCCAGGCCTGCGACGGCGGCCTGCACGGCCAGGTCCAATGCCGCACCCGTGCGAACCAGCAAGATGCCTGGAGGGTCGACCCGGATCACCTCGCCATCGCGCTCGTATTCCCATGGAGGTGTTGCGCCGCCCGAGAACTGGCCGCGGAGGCAGGCGTGTTGCAACAGCTCGCCCGGGTGCCGTGGCGTGCCGCGCGCGGCGAGGTAGGACGGTGCCGCCGCTGTGATGAGGCGTTGTTTGCGTGGCCCGATGGGCAGGGCGATCATGTCCTGCTCGAGCCGCTCGTCGTAACGGATTCCCGCGTCGCAGCCGGCGGCGATGAGATCGACGAAGCTGTCTTCCACCACCACTTCGAAGCGCACGTCCGGGTATGCCTCGAGGAAGGGCACGACGATGGGCGCAAGCACCGTACGCGCGACGTTCGCCGGGACGTTGACACGCAAGGTGCCGGCCGGACGGTCGCGGTAGTGGTTCACCACATCGAGCGCCGCTTCCACTTCGCCGAACGCCGGCACCAGCCGTTCGGCAAGCCGCGCGCCTACCTCGGTCGGGGCGACGCTTCGCGTGGTGCGGTTGAGCAGACGCACGCCGAGGCCGGACTCCAGGCGCCGCACCGCTTCGCTCAGGCTGGAGGCCGAGGTGTCGCCGGTCCGGGCCGCCTCGCGGAAGCCACCGGCCCGAACCACGGCGAGGAAGGCGAGGAGATCTTGCGGATCGGCGTTCATTGTTCGAGATTCCGTACAGCCCGTGCCGATTGCACAGGATTATCGAGCGTCCGGTCAATCCCTATGCTCCTCGCGTCCCCCCTCTTTCTGGAGAAGCACATGAGCAACCTGAGCAAGGCGGGCACGTACGCCCTGGGCGATCGCACCGTGAGGCGCATGGGCTACGGTGCCATGCAACTGGCCGGCCCGGGCGTGTTCGGCCCGCCGAAGGACCATGCCACCGCCCTGGCCGTGCTGCGTGAAGCCGTGGATTCGGGCGTCGATCACATCGACACCAGCGACTTCTACGGGCCGCACGTGACCAATCGCCTCATCCGCGAGGCACTCGCCCCCTATCCACAGAACCTGACCATCGTGACGAAGGTGGGCGCGATCCGCGGCGACGACGCTTCGTGGATTCCGGCAGGGCGTCCCGAGCAGCTCGTGCAGGGCGTTCACGACAACCTGCGCAATCTCGGCCTCGACGTGCTTGACGTGGTGAACCTGCGCCTGATGGGCGACATCCACGCGCCGAAGGAAGGTTCCATCGAAGAGCCGTTCACGGCGCTGGCGGAACTGCGCGAGAAGGGGCTTATCCGCCATCTCGGCCTGAGCAACGCCACGCTTGCGCAGGTGAAGGAAGCACAGGCCATCGCGCCGGTGGCATGCGTGCAGAACCAGTACAACCTCGTGCAACGCAGCGACGATGCAATGATCGACGTATTGAACGAGATGGGCATTGCCTACGTACCCTTCTTCCCGCTGGGCGGCTTCTCGCCGCTGCAATCCGATGCGCTCAATGCCGTGGCCGTGCGGCTCAGTGCATCGCCGATGCAGGTCGCACTGGCGTGGCTCCTGCACCGCTCGCCAAACATATTGTTGATCCCCGGAACCTCGTCGCCCGGGCATCTTCGCGAGAACCTGTCAGCGGCAGAGCTTGAGCTGTCCAAGGAAGTACTTGCCGAGCTCGAGTCGATCGGCAGCAGATAACCCTTTCCCGGGCCTGATCCGGAATCGCCGGACGGTTCCGGAATGGGAAACGGAGCGGCCAAAACCCGCGTGAGGTTCGCTATGCTTCAGCCGTGATCGAGGTGACTGACAACGTAAACGACCAGACCGGCGCGCGCCATGGATGAGCGAGGACCGGATTCCGGCCGGGTCGCCGCCATCTTCGTCGCCCTGATTTCCCTCCTGACCCTGGCGGCCCTTTATGCGCCGCGCTTCGAGCAGTCCCGGCTGGCTGCCAGGGCGGCGGCCGTGCCTCCGGCGCGCCCCGTCTTGCCCGCCGTCGATGTCTGGCTGAGCACGGCGGATCATCGGCTGAAGCTGGCGCCGCAGCCGGGCATCCTGATGAGCGCCCGCGGCACGGCGCCTGCGGACATCGTCATCGACACCAGTGCGAAGTACCAGACCATCACCGGTTTCGGCGCGGCGCTGACGGATGCATCGGCGTGGCTCATCCGCAACCGGTTGAACGAGCCGCAGCGCCAGGCCCTGTTGCGCGAGCTGTATGGCCCGCCGCCCAACCTCAACTTCAACATGATGCGCCTGACCATCGGCGCTTCGGATTTCTCGCTGAATCTTTATACGCTGGACGATATCCCTTTCGGGCAGAGCGATCCGAAGCTGCAGTATTTCAATGTCGCGTTCAATCTGCAGGACCTGATCCCGACGGTGCGCGACATCCTCGCGATCAACCCCGGCCTGCTTATCGTCGCCTCGCCCTGGAGCGCACCGGCGTGGATGAAGGACAGCCAGAATCTGATCGGCGGGGAGTTGCTGGAGGAACACGAGGAGGCTTATGCGGATTACCTCGTCAAGTATCTCGACACGTACCGCGAACACGACATTCCCATCTACGCGCTGACCCTGCAGAACGAGCCGGCGTATTCGCCGATCAGTTACCCCGGCATGTTGATGGGCGCGGAGACTCGGGCGCGCATCATCGCGAACTACCTCGGCCCGAAACTGGCCAGGCGCACGCCGCGAACGCGCATCCTCGACTGGGACCACAATTGGAGCCATCCGGAGCAGCCGCTGGCCGTACTGGCCAACCCGGCCGCCGCGCGCTACGTCGACGGCGTGGCATGGCATTGCTACGAAGGTAGCCAGCATGCGCAGGGCCGCGTACACCGCGAGCATCCCGACAAGGACACCTTCATCACCGAGTGTTCCGGCGGCGACTGGCCGCTGAATATGAATGGCGAACTGCTCTGGTTCGCGCGCAACCTGCTGGTGACGGGCACGCGTCAATGGGCGCGTGGCGTGATCTACTGGAATCTGGCCCTGGACGAAACCCATGGCCCGCACTTCGGCGGGTGCACGCTCTGCAATGGCGTGATCACGATCGATTCGGGAACGGGCGCCGTGACCCGTACCGACGAGTACTACGCATTGGCCCACTTCAGCCGCTTCGTACTGCCCGACGCCGTGCGCCTGCGCTCGACCGACACCGATGCCGACAAGGGCATCGCCAACGTGGCGTTCCAGAACGCGACCGACGGTTCGCTCGTCCTGGTGATGGTGAACGTAAGGACGGCGGCCCGCACAGTGTCGGTGGTGCAGGGCGATACCCGGTTCGAATACACCATGCCACCGGAGAGCGTGGCCACCCTGGTGTGGAACCCGGACATGGCCGGCATGTGGATACGCCGGGCCTATCAATGGCTACGTGGACGTCCGCTCCCGCTGAAGATCGGCGATTCGCAACCTCACCCCGCTGACCCGGCAGGGTGAAGGCGTCCCAGCGCGGGAACGCCCTCCCGCACGTGTGTCGCAGGCCTCACTGGTCGTCCGGAAACTGACGCCAGATGCCCTTGATCTGTCCGAGGGTCAGGCCGTTGATGAGGCAGTGGTTCTTGTTGCCCGGCAGTTCGTCGATAACCACCTTGGCGCCCAGGCCGGTTGCCGTCGAAGCCTTCGCTACCCACCACGGACTGCCGTTCCATTTGCGCGTCTTGTCGCTATCGACGAGCTTCTGGATCTCTTCGGTCGTCTTGTCGATCTTCTTGCAGAGGACCGACACGCCGTCGAGCCTATCCTTGATATCGGAGTCTTCCTTGCCGTAGTTATCGCTGGTATTGGCTGCACCATTGCGCACCAGCAGCCAGTCGCCCGGCACGGGGTCGCCATTCTTCGCAAGGCCGAGGCACGGCAGTCCGAGCAGGCAGGTGGCAAGGCCGAGGGTGATGATCGTCGTCTTCATGGAATGACCTCAATGTCGTACGCGGCCAATGGAGGGCAAAGGAAGCCCTCGCCCGGACGATGGCTGGCCGGCGCGACGGCCATCCGCCCGCGCCCAGATTCGTCCGCGACGGCACGGCGATATATCGGGCCATGGCTGATATCCGCTGGCTAAAATACCGAGCGGCGCTTCCGCTTACCGGCGGCGCAACGGATCGAGCAGCCCCTTCAGGCCGTTGTGATCGAGTTCCAGCGCCAAGGCCAGCAAGCTTCCCAGGTTGCCCGGCGGGAACCCCTTGCGCGCATGCCAGGCGAGGTAGGCGCCGGGAAGATCGGCGATGAGGCGCCCCTTGTACTTTCCATACGGCATGGCGACCGTCACCAGGCGCTGTAGATCGTCGGCTTTCATCCGCTAATCTTCGCGTGCAAGCGGGCTCGGTCTCAAGCGGCTGGCCGCGAAAGAATGCAACCGTAGTCGCCATGGGGATAAGGTATGAAACTTGCGTGCAAGGCATTGCTCGTGTCCGTCGTCGCCATGGCTCCCGCCGTATCGGCTGGCGATGTTACTGCTGCACATGCGGCGGCTTCTCGCTTCCTGGGCAGCTGGTCACTGGACACCTCGCGCATGTCCATTCCGCTCGACCAGCGCCCCAAGAGCGTCATGTTCACCTTCGGTGACGCAGGCGCCGACAAACTGGCCATGCACGTGGACATCGTCTATGCGCCGGGTTCGGAGGTCCACTCCGCCTCCACCGTTTCCCTCGATGGCCCCGCCGCCGTCGTCGAGAAAAGTCCCGAGGCCGACCACGTGACAGTGAGGGCTCCCATGTCCGGCGTTCTGGTCATGGCGCTGCAGAAGGACGGCGTACTCGTTTCCACGAGGATATACGCCGTCGCACCCGACGATCGAAACCTCGTCGAAACGACGGTGTATCCCGGAAACAACGATTCGCTCGTCATGCGAACGAGCTACTTCAAACGCATTCGCTAGCGGATCCTCTACGACGTTGCCTGCGGCATTGGATATCCATGCTTCGCAATGTCCGCCGGGGAATGTTGGCTCGAGCCAACGTAGACAACCTTCAGGACTGCGGATCGAACTGAAACACGCGCAGCTCCTGCGCACAGCGGCAGGCCTTGGCGATGCGCGCCGCCCATGCGACGGCGTCTTCGCGCGAGGGCAACTCGAGTACGGTGAAGCCGCCGTCGAGCCGGGGTGCCCAGGCATAGCCTCCCTCGGCGACCGCCCCGTCAGCCGAGACCAGGACCGGCGCCACGCCTTCATCGATGCCGCCGCCGAAGACATAGACACCGGCGGCCTTCGCCTCGTTGATCACGGCGTGCGCATCCCGGGATACCGCTTCCAGCTCACCGTCCGGCACCACCATCGCGGCGCTCGGAAAGGAGATCAGGTACTTGGCCATGGTCGCTTCCCATGAAGGTAATGACTTCGCTCGCGTTCGCAGTCGTCAATTCGCACGCATCTGGTCGTCGATCCAACCCGCGTAGTGACTAATCCGCACGTTGTAGTTCTTCTGTCCGTAAAAGCCGGCGTGGTGAATCAGGTTATTGTCGTGCTCATGCTTCTTCCAGGAAGCCAGGCCGGCCACCTGCCACTCTCCTTCGACTTTTATCAGGACAGGACCGCCACTGTCGCCATCTCCCGATATGCCCTCGAGTTCGAGGCCCGACGGCGGCTTGTCGAAGACATAGCAAATCCAGCGATCCCGCACGTCTACGATCTTGTTGTAAGCGCGACGTAGATCGACACGATGAGAGCCGTGGGGATCCTGTCCGGCAAGGCCCGTGCCGGTTGCGCCCTTCCCCAGAAGCTCGACGGTCTTCCCAAGCTCATCGCTTCCGGAAAACAGCTTGGCCGGGGTGACGTCCGATACCGGTTCGGTCAGTTTGATCAAGGCAATATCATCCTGGGACGCAAGAAAGTCGACGATCTGCGTCGCGTCGTCGCTCTTCACCGCTTGATCGATCAAAGCTTGCGGCAGTTTCCGGTATCCGGAGTGGACGATCACTTTTTCAACGGCCCTGGTTTTGCCATTCAGCACGACCTGCCTGACTTCGGTTTGCCACGTCACTGCGTGGGCAGCGGTGACCACCCATTGGGGCGCTATAAGAATTCCGTGTCCTTCGGAAGGTAAATCGACGAGCGCGGGAAATTCGGTAGCCGCTACCCGATACCTGGCGTCATCAACCCCGTGGCGAATGACGATGCCATAAGCGGGCAGGGACATCGCGAGCAGACAAATCAAGATCAGTCGATTCACAGCAACTCCCTTGGCTGACGCCCGATCAAACCGATCCGCAAGGCGGCTCGTTTCAAGTGAACGGGCGGGCCTGCATCGTGCATTGGTGCAGACCGTGCTGCAAGCAAAGTGTGCGCCACCAGTCGCTGCCTGACCTCGCCACACCCCTGCTGCGGCATGCCTTGACACCGGTGTCAGTCCCGTTACACCCTGATGTCGAATCCGGTGCGGGGACACCGTGGTTGGCGTATTCCGAAGCGGCGGGGGAGTCGGGGGATGCAATTTCTTGCGGGGGACATCGGCGGCACGAACGGGCACGTCGCGCTCATGCGTGTCGCCGGCGACGGGTCGGGCGATATCGAAACGCTCGCCTATCGCGTGTTCCCCTGTGCCGCGTTCCCGTCGCTCGCCGAGCTGCTCCAGGCGTTCGTCGATGCGGAGGTGCGCACGCCCGTCTCGCACTGCGTGCTGGCCTGCGCAGGCCAGGTGATGGGCGACGATGTGGTGAACGACAACCTGCCCTGGCCCGTGCGGCCCGGCGCGTTGCGCAGCGCGCTCGGCCTTGCCGAGGTCGCGCTCCTCAACGATTTCGAAGCCCTGGCGTATGCCATCGAAGGGCCTTTGTCGGCGAACGGCAGGCATCTGTGCGGTCCGCCGGCCCGCGGCCGCGGAGCGTCGCTGGTGGTCGGTCCGGGCACGGGCCTGGGCGCGGCCGCGCATGTGCCCGGCGGGTCCCAGCCCGTGATCATCACGACGGAGGCCGGCCAGATGGATTTCGCTCCGCACTCGCTGCGCGAGCGCGAGGTGCTGGCGTGGCTCGCGCCCACCGGTGGCTATGTCCCGGTCGAAAACATCGTATCCGGGCCGGGACTGCTGACCGTCTACGAGGCGTTGTGCGCCATCGACGGCGAAGCGCCGGCGCTGGCGACACCGAAGGCCGTCACGGCGTCGGCCAACGCGCAGTCGGACCGGCATGCGGTGGAGGCGGTGGAGCTGTTCTGTGCGGCGCTCGGCAGCTTCACCGGCAATCTCGCCATGACGTATATGCCGACCGGCGGCATCTTCCTTGCCGGAGGCTTCCTGTCCTCCATTTTCGACCTGCTCAAACGCAGCGCGTTCGAAGAACGCTTCCTGCATGGGCGCAGCGTGAGGGCCTTGCTGGCGCAGGTGCCGGTATGGGTCACCGAACATGGCTGCCATGGCGTGCAAGGCGCCGCCCGGTGGTACATGCGCCACCGCGCCTCGTCCGCCGCCATGCCTGCGGAGGGCGTCGCTGCATGAGGCCCTGCGTGACGTGGATACTCAGGCTCCGCTTCGTGCTGGCGTGCGCGGCCATCATCATGATCGCCACGGATGCGTCCGCCGCATCCGCGTCCGCACCCGCCTGGTCCCTGGTGCCCATGCCTGCCATCGTGAAGCCAGCAGGCACCGGCGTGGTCGACATCGCCGACGGTGCAGGCGTGGCTGTGGTCGGCACCCATGATCCCGCCATGACGGCTGTCGTGAACAACTTCATGCAGCGCGTCGCCAGCGTGCGCGGGCTGAGGATGCGCGCGGCCTCGGATAGCTCGGCGCCGGCGGTGACGTTCGATGTTCGTCCCGATGCGGCCGTCGTGGGCGAAGAAGGCTACGCGATAGCCATCGGCGCGCATGGCATCGTGGTCACGGCACGTAGCGCGCGCGGCGCATTCTATGGAAGCGTGACGGTGTGGCAGCTGCTGACACAGCCGGGTTGGACGCGTGGCGCGGTGGCGCACGTGCCCTATGGCGTGATCGAGGACCATCCACGCTTCGCCTGGCGCGGCCTGCTGCTCGATTCCAGCCGGCACTACCAGGACGCCGATGAGATCAAGCGGCTGATCGACTGGATGTCGCTCGACAAGCTCAACGTGCTTGTGTGGCATATCACCGACGACCAGGGCTGGCGCCTGCCGGTACCGAAGTATCCCGACCTGTCCACGAAAGGCGCATGTCGCGAGGCCGTGGGTAACGACAGCGAGGTATCGGGAAGCCGAACCAAGCCGTACTGCAAGGTCTATACGGAGGCCGAAATCCGCGACATCGTGCGCTACGCCGCCGAGGGCTATGTCGAGGTCGTACCCGAGATCGATCTTCCCGGACACTCGCAGGCCGCCATTTCTGCCTACCCCTGGCTGGGCGTGACGGGCAAGCGCCCGTCCGTGTGGACCCACTGGGGAGTCAGCCCCTGGCTGCTGAACCCGAACGCGAAGACCCTGCGCTTCGTCAACGACGTGATGGACGAAGTGATGCGCCTGTTTCCGTCACGCCATGTCTCCATCGGAGGCGACGAGGCGGACAAGCAGCAGTGGAACGCCTCGCCCGGCGTCAATGCGCAGATGAAGGCACTGAAGCTGGCCAACATGGACGAGCTACAAGCCTGGTTCATGCAGCAGGTCACCAGCTACCTGGTCGGCCATGGGCGCACCCCGGTGGGCTGGGACGACGAGATAGCCGAGGGCGTCGCGCTGCCCCGCGAACAGGTGGTGATGTCCTGGCACGGCGACCATGACGAGCGCGTGGCGCTCGCCGCCTTGCGCCAGGGCCACGACGTGGTGATGACGCCGCAGGAATCGTTGTACTTCGACCATCTGCAATCCGGGCGTCCGGACGAATGGGCGGGACCGCCACCCGAGGTGACGCTGCGCCAGGTCTATGACACGCAGTTGGTGCCACCGGGCGCAAGCGCGGACGAGGCGAAGCACATCGTCGGTGTGCAGGCCGGCCTCTGGGCCGAGCAGATGCTCACCTTCGCGCATGACCAGCACGCGACGTTCCCGCGCATCGCCGCGATGGCGGAACTGGGTTGGTCGCCGTCCGCCGCCCACGATTGGGAGGAATTCCTGGCGCGCCTGCCGGCCGAAATGAGCCGTTATCGCGCACTGGGCATCGGCGCGGCGGACAGCGCGTTCGCCCCGGCGTTCGAGATATCGCGTGCAGCGGGCGGCGCGCTGCGCGTCGCGCTCGCCAACCAGGTCCATGGCGGCGGAATCCGCTACACCACCGACGGCACGGAGCCTGTCGCTGCATCCGCGACGTATTCGCAGCCGCTCGTGCTGCCCGCGGGTACGACCTTGCGGGCCGCTACGTTCGCAGCGGACGGCAGCGTGCTTGCCGCGCCCCGTTCGGTCTTGCTGGACGAGGCCACGCTATGGGGCCGTGACAGCAGTGCACTCGAGACCTGCTCGGGCGAGCCGCCTTCGCGCCTGCAGGGTGCCAGGCCGGCGCACGGTCCGAGTCCGGTGTACTCGGTCGAGATCGGCAACGCCTGCTGGGCGTGGCCCACGGTGGATATGCCAGGCGCCGCCCGCGTCGCCGTGACGGCTGAAAAGCTGCCATGGCGCTACGGCGACGAATCCCGTGGCGCGGTGGTGCGCGGCAGCGCCGACGCGGACGAAGCCATCGAGATCCACGCGAACGGTTGTGACGGACCTCGGCTTGCAACGTTGCCGCTCGGCCGCGCCAAGCCATCGGGCGGGCAAGTGCACGTGGAGACGAACCTCGCCACGCCCATCGGGGCGGACGTGCATGCCTTGTGTGTATTTGCATCGGGCGACCCACGCAAGGGGCAGTGGGCGCTGGGAAAGATTTCGTTCTCGAAGTAGGGCGGCGCGCGGGGGCGCGTCGGGATTGGGGAAAACAAATATCGGCACCACAACGGCGTGCGCTTCCGGGCGTGGCCGCGCATCACGCGTTCCCGACAAGCAACAGTCACGAGGTCACGGCCCATGTCCACAGCACTTCGCAAGCATCCCTTGTCGTTCGCCATCACGGCGACACTGCTAGCCGTCGCTTCGGCATCGGCAGGCGCTTCCACCTTCTTCGACATGTGGCAGGATGCGCCGCCCGCCCAGGCAGCCACCACCCCGGCCACGCCGCCCGCGGCCGCGGCGAAAAAGGGTAGCGGCCAGGATGGCCAGGCCAATGCCGACAAGGCCGCCGTTGACCTGTCGGGTGTCACGGTGACCGGTGTCCGCGCCTCGCAGATGAAGGCGATCGACGTGAAGCGCGACGCCGACAAGATCCAGGACAGCATCACCGCGGAGAACATCGGTGCGCTGCCCGATACGACGATCACGGATTCGCTCCAGCGCATCACCGGCGTGCAGATCAACCGCGACGCGGGCGTGGGCACCTCGGTCGACGTCCGCGGGCTGCCGCAGGTCGGTACCATGCTCAACGGCGAGGTGTTCATCACCGCGGACCAGATCGATTCCCAGCAGCCCGACTTCAGCATGCTGCCGTCGACGCTGTTCCACGGCGCGGACGTGGTGAAGTCATCGACGGCCAATGAAACCGACGCGGGCATCAGCGGTGCGATCGACCTGCATACCTACCGGCCCTGGGACCTGCCTTCCGGATTCACCTACAGCTACTCGGCCAATGGCGAGCGCGGTTCGACCACGCGGCACACGGGGCCCGAGGCCAACGGCCTCATCTCCTACAACGACAGCGGCCGCTGGGGTTTCCTGATCTCGGGCGACTACTCCGACACGCGGCGCATGAATTCGACCGAAGGGCTGGACCAGTACGGCGTCGTACTCAACGGCGAGAACGCCGCCAGCGCCGGCGGTTACAACGGCTTCCTCACGCCGTGGAACGGCGCGCCCATCCCGCCGCAGATCGTGCAGAACGCCGACGGCAGCGTCGACGTGAACGGCGACGGCAAGTCCAACGGCGTCTTCATGGGCAGCCAGGACTTCGGGATCAACCAGATCATCACCCAGCGCAAGCGGAAGTCGGGCAATGCCTCCTTCCAGTTCGACATCGGCAACGGGTTCAGCCTGACCAGCGATTACTTCTATTCGCAGCAGCACGAGTTCGACCGGAACGTCGGCGTCCAGTTCAACTCCACCAACTGGCAGGGCGCGACGTACGTGCCGCTGCAGTCGCAGGATACCGGCCGCCCGGCGCTCGGTTCGTATGGCACGCCCGAACCCGGCTGGGAAGGCTCGAACATTTACACCACGAAGGTGTACCAGAAGTGGCCGGGCGACGTGGAATCGTATTCGTCGATGATCCGCAAGTTCTCCGTGGCGAAGAACCTGAACCTGCAGCTCGACTACGACAACGGCGGGCCCTTCACGGCTTCGCTCCGCGGCATCCACGACACCGCTTCGCAGTCCCTGCAGGAAACCGACGTCAACATTTCCGATTCGGACGGCGCCCTGTGGCCCAACGTGCTGAAGGACGGCGTGCCCGATGATGCGGTGCCGCCGGGGACGATGGTGTATCCCGCTGAGCTGGGCGGCAACCGTGTGTTCAATCCCACCGGCATCCCGCAGAACACCATCCCGATCGTGGCCGACTTCCGTGGCCGCTACCTGAAGATCAGTACACCCGCGGAACTCGCGGCGGCGTTCGCCAATCCCAACGCCTGGACCCTGAAGACGCTCGAATCGTCGGGCAACTACGACCGCGAGGTGGCCCTCAACGCCTTGCGCTTCGACGGCAAGTTCGATTTCGACGACGGGTTCAAGCTCGAGTTCGGCGTGCGCAACAGCATCCGCGATGCAAGTAACAAGGGCTGGACGTTCGAGACCCCGGTATACGCCGGCATGGGCGCGAGCGATCCGAACGGCTGCCTGGTGCGCTACGTCGGCGCCGACGTGGTGTTGAACAGCGGGGCGTGTACCGCCGGTAACGACCAGGGCTATTTCCGTGCCGGCCCGCTCTCGGCCATCTCCATGCCGAACACCGCCGCACCGCTGGCGAACAACTTCAAGCCCTACAACAACCTGCTCGGCTCCGGCATCGACTTCTGGGCGATCGACCCCGATGCCATGAAGAACCCGGAGGCTTACTGGAAGTCGCTATATCCCGATACCGTGCGGGTCGCCGAACCGGGTACCACATGGGGCGTGCGGCTGAAGGAGCTGTCGGGCTATCTCCAGGGCGACTTCAACGGCACGATCGGCGACATGACCTATAGCGGCAACGTGGGCGTGCGCCTCATCCGCAGCAAGCTCGACGTGACGCAGCACCTCAGCGGCGATCCGGGTGCCTACGGCGACGAACCGGAAGACGTGGGCCGCGATATCACCAAGCGGTCGTACCAGGACGTGCTGCCCTCGGCCAACTTTGCCCTGGACGTGACCGACAGCCTCAAGTTCCGCCTGGCGTATTCGAAGAACATGATGCCGCTGAACCTGAGCACCTGGGGCGGCGGCCTGCAGCTGAACTATTCGCTGGCCGAGACGCCAGATGGACCGGTGTTCCGCGTCGCCAACGGCACGTCCTCCGGCAATCCGAATCTCGATCCCTGGCGTTCCACCAACTTCGGCGCCTCGGCGGAGTACTACATCAACCCCACCAGCATGATCAGCCTCGCGCTGTTCCGCATCAACGTGGACAGCTTCATCAAGAACGGCAGCGTCACCAACTGTACGCTGCCCGACGAAGATGGCGTGGTGCGCAACCACTGCATCGTCATCACCGAGCCGGTGCAGGGCACGGGCAACAGCATCAAGGGCGCGGAATTCGATTACCGCCAGGGCTTCACCTTCCTGCCCGGCATCCTCTCGAAGACGGGCATGGAACTGAATGCCACGTACGCACCCAGCAACTCCGGGGAGAAGGACCTCGCCGGGAAGAAGATCCCGTTCCAGGACAACTCCACGAAATCCGGCAACTTCATCCTGTGGTACCAGGACGACCGATTCCAGGCCCGCGTGGCGTACAACTATCGCTCGAAGCGGGCGGTGGCCGATAGCGTCGGCGGCATCACCGGCCTGGAGATGTACGAGGCCCCGCAGAAATACATCGATGCGTCCATTTCGTACAAGTTCGCCAAGCAGCTGGAGGTGTTCCTCAACGGCACGAACCTGACGAACGAATACCAGCGTTACTATCTGACGTGGTCGGGGCAGCCGGGGCACTCGACGTTCTCCGAGCGCATGTTCATGTTCGGCATCCGTGGCCAGTGGTAAGGGAACCCATGAACGAGCGCAGCTTCCACCGGTCGATCGGCGTCTTTTCGGGCACCGCCATCAACATGACGCAGATGTGCGGGATCGGCCCGTTCATCACGATCCCGTTGATGGTGGCGGCGATGGGCGGCCCGCAGGCGATCGTCGGGTGGATCGTGGGCGCCATGCTGGCCATGGCCGACGGGCTGGTGTGGGCGGAGTTGGGCGCGGCCATGCCCGGCTCCGGCGGCACCTATGTCTACCTGCGTGAAGCGTTCCAGGAGCGCACCGGCAAGCTCATGCCGTTTCTCTTCATCTGGACGATGCTGCTGGCGATCCCCTTGCTGATGTCCACGGGCATCATCGGCATGGTGGAGTACCTGCAGTTCTTCTTCCCGGACATGGGCTGGTGGACCGCGCGCATTGTGGGAGTGGTTGCGACGGCGCTCGTGACGTGGCTGCTCTACCGCCGGATCGAATCGGTACGCGTCATCACCATCGCCTTGTGGGCGATCATGCTGGTCTCGATCGTCGGCGTGGCGGCCGCCGGATTTTCGCACTTCGACGCCGCGCTCGCGTTCGACTTCGCGCCGGATGCGTTCGGCCCCCGCTTCTTCGCCGGACTCGGGGCGGGCCTCATCATCGGTGTCTACGACTACCTGGGCTACAACACCACGGCCTACATCGGTGACGAACTGCGCGACCCCGGACGCACCATGCCGCGCTCCATCATCATTTCGATCATGGCGATGATGGTTATCTACCTCCTCCTCAATATCAGCGTACTGGGCGTGGCGCCATGGCAGGAGATCGCCAGATCCAAATCCGTCGCGTCCCTGGTGGTGGAACGCAGCTGGGGCCACCCGGTCGCGGCGGTGATGACCGCGCTCATCATCGTCACGGCACTGGCCTCGGTGTTCACCGGCCTGCTCGGCGGCTCGCGCGTACCGTTCGAGGCGGCGCGGGACAAGGTCTTCCTTTCGACGTTCGGCCGGCTGCATGCAAGGGACGGTTTTCCCCACGTCGCCTTGCTGACGATGGGCGCGGTCACCGCCATCGGGACTTTTTTCGACCTGACCGAAGTCATCAACATGCTGCTGACGGCGACCATCCTGGTGCAGTCGATCGCCCAGGTCGTGGCGCTCGTCGTACTGCGCCGGCGCGAGCCACAGCTTGAGCGGCCGTACAAGCAGTGGCTTTATCCGGTGCCTTGCATCATCGCGGTGGTGGGCTGGGTGTACGTCTATGTGTCTGCGTCGACCTTGTCGCTGATGCTTTCGGGCGCCTGGATCGCCGCCGGCCTCGTGGTGTTCGCGCTGTGGGCGCGGATGAATGCCGCATGGCCTTTCGCACCGATCGAGATCAAACGAACAGCCTCCGGGGAGCATTGACGCATGCAGTGTGCAGCACGGACCACTTTCGCCGCCGCCCTCGTGATGGGCCTGGTCTTCGGCCCGGCGGCGACGGCACGTACCATCTACGCCGACACCCGCGTCGCCGCGGAAGCCGGCACCGTCAGCCCCATCGGGCGCTGGCAGATCCAGGACAGCACGAAAGCACAGCAGGACGGCGCGGCGGTCTCCGCCAGCGGCTTCGCCGGCAAGGACTGGTACTCCGTCACCGGCCGCGCCACGGTCATGGCCGGGCTGCTCGAGAACGAGGTCTTCAAGGACGACGTCTTCCATAGCGACAACCTTCGCGCCGTGCAGGTGCCCGACGCCAGCGGCAACCTGTTCGTGACGCCCTGGTGGTACCGGGCGGGCTTCAACCTGCCGAAGGCGACCGGAAAGCGGTTCACCCTGCTGCGCACCCACGGCATCATCGCCAGTGCGGACGCCTGGGTGAACGGGCAGAAGATCGCCGACCACGCCGATCTCGCGGGCGCCTATCCCGTACACGACATCGACGTGACGCGATGGGTTCATGCGGGCGCCAACGCCGTGGCCTTCAAGATCTACCCCGGCGATCCACGGATGAGCCTGTCCATCGGCTGGGTCGACTGGAATCCCACGCCGCCGGACAACAACATGGGCCCCTGGCGCGGCGTGGACCTCGTCCAGACCGGTCCGGTCGCCTTGAGCGCGCCGTGCGTGGCCACGACCTTGTCGAAGGACCTCCAGCAGGCGACGCTGGCCGTGAGCGTCACGGCCAGCAACCTGGATACGGTCGCCCACGATGCCACCGTCACGGGCACCGTCGCCGACAGGCCGGTGCGGCAGACGGTCCATCTCGCGCCCGGCGAGGTGAAGGTCGTATCGTTTGCTTCCGGCGCGACGCCGGGCGTGACGCTGGACCATCCCAAGGTGTGGTGGCCTATAGGCATGGGCGAGCACCCCCTGTACCAGATGGCGCTGACCGCGACCGTCGATGGCGCCTTGTCGGACAAGGCAGCGACGAGCTTCGGCATCCGGCGTGTCGAATCCACGCTGACCACGCAGGGCTACCGCCAGTTCATCGTCAATGGCCAGCCCTTGCTGATACGTGGCGGCGGCTGGGCGCCGGACATGTTCCTGCGCGACGACCCGGCGCGCATGGAGGCCGAATTCAGCTACGTGGTGAATCTCGGCATCAACACCATCCGCAGCGAAGGCAAGCTGGAGAACGAACGCTTCTACGACCTCGCCGACCGCAACGGCATCCTCATCCTCGCCGGCTGGGAATGCTGCGACAAGTGGGAAGCCGCCGCCAAGACGGGTGGCGAGCCCTGGAACGATGCCGACATGCGCGTGGCGCAGGCCTCGATGGCCAGCGAAGCCCGCCTGCTGCGCAACCATCCCTCGGTGATCGGCTTCTACATCGGCAGCGACCACGCGCCGCCGCCGGCGCTGTCGAAGATGTATACGGACACGCTTCGTGCGGAAGGCTGGTCGTTGCCGGTCATCTCCGCCGCCGTGGACGACAAGACGGCCGAGGCCGGGCCCTCCGGCATGAAGATGGCGGGCCCCTACGACTGGATCCCGCCGTCGTACTGGTACGCGGACAAACTGGGTGCGGCGTTCGGTTTCGATTCCGAGGTCAGCGCGGGCGCGGTCATTCCCCGTCTCGAGGACGTGCAGCGCATGTTGTCGGCGCAGGAGCAGGAAGCCCTTTGGAAGTACCCGGAAGCCCGGCAATACCATGCCTCGGCCGACTGGTCGACGTTCTCCGTGCTCACTCCGTTCGACACGGCCGTGGCGAAGCGCTACGGCGCGTTCACCGGTCTCGCCGATTACGTGGCGAAGGCCCAGCTCGACAACTACGACAATGTGCGCGCGCAGTTCGAAGCCTTCAACGCGCGCATGGGTGCCGCCAATCCCGCCACCGGCGTCATCTACTGGATGCTCAACAATGCGTGGCCATCGCTGCACTGGCACCTCTACGACTACTACATGAACCCGGCCGGCGCTTACTACGGTGCCAAGAAAGCCAACGAGCCGGTGCATATCCAGTACTCGTACGATTCGCGCTCCATCATCGTGGTGAACCACACGCTGGACGAACACCACGGGCTGCAGGCTTCGGTAAAGGTCCGCAACCTCGACGGCAGCGTGCGCTACCAGAAGCAGGTGCAAAGCATCGACCTGCCGGGCAACCACGCCCAGCCGGTGCTCGAACTGCCGCAGGTCGCCGGCTTGTCGACGGTCTATTTCATCGAGCTGGAATTGGCCGGATCCGACGGGAAGCCGGTGAGCCGCAACGTCTACTGGCTGTCCACGCAGGCCGACAAACTCGACTGGGCGAAGTCGAACTGGTACCTCACGCCGCTCACCCAGTACGGCGATTTCACCGCCTTGGCATCGATGCCGAAGGCAACCCGCGAGGTCCATGCCTCGACCGTTCGCGAGGGCGACGAGGAGGTCACCACGGTGACGCTTTCCGTGCCTTCGTCGTCGCCGTCGGCCGCCGTACAGGAGCACCTGGCGATACGCCGGGGCGCGAAGGGCGATCTTGCGCTGCCCGTGAGGTGGACAGACAATGACCTCACGCTCTGGCCCGGCGAGTCCGTCGTGCTCACGGCGCGTTACCCGGCGCGAGGCGCGACCGGTGCGGTCGTCGAGGTATCCGGTTGGAACACCCCCGTGGAGCAGGTGGCCGCGGGAGTCACCCAGGGAACGAAGCATTGAAGAGGCCTTCATGTCGCGCGTGACCATCAACGATGTGGCCCGTGCGTCCGATACGTCGAAGAAGACCGTCTCACGCGTGCTCAACCAGGAACCGGGCGTGCGCAAGGAGGTGCGCGACCGGGTCATGGCCGCCGTCGCCGAACTGAACTACCGGCCGCTCACGTCGGCGCGCAGCCTCGCATCCAATCGTTCCTTCATGATCGGGCTGCTCTACGACAACCTGTCGCCCAGCTACATCATGGAAGTGCAGGCGGGCGTGCAGGAGGCCTGCGAGGCGCACCAGTACAGCATGATGGTGCAGCCCCTCGACTCCAAGGCGCGGGATTTCATGGAGCGGGTCGAGGGCATCCTGTGGCGGCACCGTCCCGACGGGCTGATCCTCACGCCACCCATCACGGACCATCCGGCACTGCTTGCGCACCTGCGCGCCACCGGGCTGCCGTTTGCATCCATCGCACCGCGCAAACCCAGGGGCATCGCCGGCGTCATCCTGCAGGAGCGCGAGGCCGCCGCCGCGATGGTGGATCATCTCGTCGCTCTCGGGCACCGCCGCATCGCGCACATCATCGGAGACCCGAAGCATGGCGCGGGCGTGTGGCGTCTTGCGGGATTCCGCGACGGACTGAAGCGCGCCGGATTGGCGGAACGCGCCGAGTACATGGTCCAGGGCCAGTTCTCCTTCGAGTCGGGCGTGCAAGCCGCACGCCAGCTGCTGCGCCTCAAGCAACGGCCCACGGCCATCTTCGCGGCCGACGACGACATGGCCGTCGGCGCCATATGGGCCGCCGCCGAAGCCGGCGTTTCCGTGCCGGGCGAGGTGTCCATCTGCGGCTTCGACGACACCACCATCGCGACCCAGGTATGGCCACTGCTCACCACGGTCCGCCAGCCAGTGCGCGAGATGGGCAAGCGCGCCACGGAGGAACTCCTGCTGGGTCTCCTTGGCAAGGGCGAGCCCCGCATGGTCGAACTCGACTACCAGATGCGCCTGCGCGCATCCACGGCGCCAGCACCCCGATAGAGGAAAGCACGCATGTCAGCCACGCCCGATGTCCCCGCCACCCGGCGCCGGTTCCATTTCATCTCCGGCCTGCCGCGCGCGGGCACCACGTTGCTTGCCGCCATCCTGAACCAGAACCCGCGCTTCCGCGCCGGCATGACCAGCCCGCTGGCCGACATCATGGGCGTCGTGGTGGCCGAGGCCAGCAGCAAGAACGACTTCGCCTTCGACGTCACCGACGAACAGCGCGTGGCCGTGCTGCGTGGCCTGGTGGAGAACTTCTATTCCACCGATACCCGTGCCGAGGCGGTCTTCGACATGAGCCGTCTTTGGTGCAGCCGCATGGGCCTGCTCGAAACCCTCTTCCCGGGCGTGAAAGTAATCGCCTGCGTGCGCCAGCTGGCCTGGGTGCTCGACAGCATGGAGCGGCTGGTACTCAAGCAGCCGGTGAGCGTCAGCAAGGTGTTTCGCTACGACACCAACACGACGGCGTATTCGCGGGTGGAGGCCCTGACCGATCCGCGCGGCATGGTCGGTTTCGCCTACCAGGCAACGAAGGAAGCCTTTTACGGCGAGCACGCACGCGATCACCTGCTGCTGCTTACTTACGAGAGCCTGGTGCGCGACCCCGAAGCGGCCATGCGCGCGGTATACCGGTTTCTCGGCGAGCCGTGGTTCGAGCACGACTTCGACCATATCTCCTACAGCGCCGACGAATTCGACGCGCGCGTGGGCATGCCGGGGCTGCACGTGGTCCGCGCCAAGGTCGAGGCCGTCGAACGCGCGCCCGTCCTTCCGCGCGAGATCTTCGGGCGTTTCGCCAACGAGGCGTTCTGGGCGGATCCGAAGAACAACGTCAACCAGGTGACGATCGTTTGATCGCGCTGATCGAACCGCATGGCGGTGTACTGAAGGACTTGTACCTGCCGGAGGGGGAGGCCCTCGAGACACGGCGTGCGTCGGGCTCACTGCCGGACCTGGTTCTCGACCATCGGCAACTTTGCGATCTCGAGCTGCTTCTCGATGGTGCGTTTTCGCCACTCGAAGGCTTCATGGGGAAAGCGGATTACGACGCCGTCGTCGACAGCCTCCGCCTGGCCGACGGCACCCTCTGGCCCATGCCCATCACGCTCGATGTCTCCGCAGATGCCGCGGCGTCGTTATCGGTCGGGCAGGACGTCATGCTGCGCGACATCCAGGGCACGGCATTGGCGGTGCTCACCCTGTCCGACATCTTCCACCCGGACAAGGTCCGCGAAGCCTTGCAGGTTTACGGCACGCTGGACAGCCAGCATCCCGGCGTCGCCGACCTGCTGCACCGGGGCGAGGTTTACCTCGGCGGCCGCCTTCGCGGCCTGCAGCGGCCCGCCCACCACGACTTCACCGATCTGCGCGCGACCCCGCGCGAGATGCGCACCTATCTCGCCGCGAAGGGGTGGCCGCGCATCGTTGCCTTCCAGACACGCAATCCGCTGCACCGCGCGCACGTGGAGCTGACGCGCCTGGCCATGGAAGCCGTGGACGGCAGGCTCCTGCTGCATCCCGTCGTCGGGCGGACGAGAGACGGCGATATCGATACGTACACCCGCGTCCGCTGCTACCGCGCATTGCTGGCGCATTACCCCGCGGACGCGGTGAAGCTGTCCGTGCTGCCGCTGGCCATGCGCATGGGCGGCCCGCGCGAGGCGCTCTGGCACGCCATCATCCGGAAGAACTTCGGCGCGAACTTCTTCATCGTCGGTCGCGATCATGCCGGCCCGGGGAAGGACGCATCGGGGCGTTCGTACTACGAGCCACTCGCCGCGCAGGCCCTGGTCCAGGCACATGCCGGCGAATTGGGCGTTACCGTCATTCCCTTCGCGCCCATGGTGTATTCGCCGGGGAGGCAGGCCTATGTCTCCACTGAGGAATTGCGCGCGGGCGAAGCCGTAAGCGACGTCTCCGGCACCCAGCTCCGCCAGCATCTCCGCGATGGCAGCCCGATCCCGGAATGGTTCACCTATCCGGAAGTGGAAGCCATCCTGCGCCAGCGCTTCCCGCGTCCGGAACAACGAGGGTGCGCGATCTTTTTCACCGGGCTGTCCGGCGCGGGCAAGTCGACCATCGCAAGGGCGCTGATGGCCGCCATCCTCGAGAACACGGGGCGGCAGGTCAGCATGCTCGACGGCGACGAGGTGCGTAAAACCTTGTCGGCGGGCCTGGGCTTTTCGCGCGCCGACCGTTCCGCCAACATCCTCAGGATCGCGTACGTCGCATCGGAAATCGTCCGGCATGGAGGCATCGCCATCTGCGCGCCGATCGCTCCCTACGCCGAAGACAGGGCAGCGGCCCGTGCGCTGGTCGAAGTGCACGGCGAGTTCGTCGAGGTGCATGTCAGCACCAGCCTCAGTGTCTGCGAAGCGCGCGATACCAAAGGGCTGTATGCGCAGGCTCGCTCCGGTGTGCTCAAGCATTTCACCGGCATCAGCGATCCTTACGAGATTCCAGAAGCGCCGGATCTTCGGCTGGATGGCGCGACGCAGACGCCGGCATCGCTCGCGGCGCGTATCCTTGGGGTGCTTCGCGAGCGTCAGTTGATGGCCAGCTGATTAGCCGTCTAGATGGCTCTGTTGCGTTGCCGTTGACAAATACCATCCTTGTTTGCCAATCTCGGTTTGTCACGATCTAAATCGCGCGGGCCGCATCCTTGGGAGGGGATCACGCGCGGGTGGCCGGCGTGACGTGCGAGGGGTGTTTCAGCCGCAGGTACGCCACACCGTCCCGCCCGGGGCGGTGGACGTGTGCCTATGCGCAACGGCAGCACCCGCCTGACTCGTGGGACGGGAGGGCGGTCATCAAGGCTTTTCGAGACGGCGCGTGAGCGGCGGCGGGGAAGGCATGCCTGAAAGTCACGGTGCGCCCATGGCGCAAGGGGAGGAGAGTCTATGAAGGTGAAGGTCTTGAGACTGGCAGTCGCGTCGATGCTGCTCGCGCCGGGCGTGTATGCGCAGCAGTCGAGCCCGGCGGATGCGCCGCCCGCAAGCGACGCCAACGGCAAGTCCACCCAGGACGCGGCCGCGCCCAGCAGCCGCACGGTGGACATCAGGAAGACGGTGGATGGCCGGGACGCCGACCACGCTACGAAGATGCAGGCGGTGACGGTCACCGGCTCGCTCATCCCGCGAGCGCAGATCGAAGGCCCGTCGCCCACCATTTCCATCACGGCCAAGGACATCGAGCAGAAGGGCTTTGGCAGTACGTTCGAGGCCCTTCGTGCGCTTCCCGTCGCCAATGGCTCCGTGCAGGACGGCCAGTTCACCGGCGGCTTCACGCCGGGTGCCAAGACGGTCAGCCTGCTTGGCCTGGCGCCGGAATACACCCTGACGCTGCTGAACGGCCGTCCCATGACGAGCTATCCGCTGGCCTACAACGGTGGCAGCAACATCACCGACATCGCCAACATTCCCGTCGGCCTGATCGACCATATCGACGTGCTGACCGGCGGCCAGTCGTCGGTCTACGGCTCGTCGGCCATTGCCGGCGTGGTCAACATCGTGCTGAAGGACCATATCGAGGGGACGCACCTCAACTTCCGCATGGGCGGCTACAGCGATGGTGGCGGCGAGAACCAGCGCCTGCAGCTGAACAGCGGCCACCGCTGGGGCGACCTGGACGTGTCCGGTGGCATCCAGCTGGAAAAACAGACCCCGGTGTGGGCCTACCAGCGCGACTACATCGACTCGTACTACGACGACCCGACAGGCAAGGGCGCGGTGCCGTCGCGCACCTTCCTGCGCCAGCAGCTGGGTAGCAACCAGCACTACATCGATCCGGGCGCCGCGACGTGCGCGCCCCTGTCGTACCTCTACGGTGGCACCACCGCCTATAGCCACCGTGATGGCAAGGGCCTGGGCAACTATTGCGGCACGCCGTACAACGTGAGCTACACCACGCTGAG
>NZ_JBPGXO010000043.1:0-35698 GCF_056755555.1 Luteibacter sp. SVR4-7G
CACCAGCACCGCGCGCTGGCATCCGGCGACCCGCACGGCCTCGCGCACCGTATTGAATACGTGGTCGAGCGCCTGGCGCTCGGGCAGGGCGCCGCGGAACGGGTGGTCGGGGTCGATGCCCGTCACTTCCAGGGAGCGCGGGTCGATGTTCGCGCCCGCAAAGGGCTCCACGTTCGCGGCGACCACCGGCTGGGGAACCAGGAAGCCCGAAGGCTCCATGGCGACGGGCACGACGGCGATCTCCAGCAGGGCGTCCCGCTCGGCCTCGAAGCCGCCGGTTTCGACGTCCACGATGACTGGCAGGAACCCCCTGAACCGCCCGGCCATGGTCGATGCGGTGCTGTTGCTCGTCGTATCCATCCGCAAAGGATATCAGCCCGGCGGCGGCCAGGGGCGCGCTCGTTAAGGGAATGTGCGCGTGTCGCCGATCTGTAACAAAAAGTGCATGGAACGGTAAACCCCTGGGCCCATTCTTCGCGCCGTTGGCCCCTTTGAGGATTTTCGGACAGAAAAATCTCAAACGGACTCAGGGGTTCACACAGCCAACTGCCATTCCATCCTTTCAGCGGAGACATCCCATGCGTTCCAAGTTGCTCACGGTGGCGATCGCCGCCGGTCTGGGCGTGACCAGCTTCTCGGCCCTTGCCGCGACGCCGAAGTCGCAGCAGCCGGCCCGGGTCTCGGTCGATGCCGCCACCCTCCAGCAGCTGCAGGCGCAGCTCGCCGCCCTCCAGGCCAAGGTGGCCGAACTCGAAAGCAAGCAGGAGGCCCAGGCCGATGCGCAGATCGAGACGGCCAAGGCCGTGAACGACGTGCAGGTCGCCGCTGCCAAGCCGACCGACGACCTGTCCAAAAAGGTCGAGAAGCTCGCCAAGATCGTGGACAACACCCACATCGGCGGCACGATGTTCTTCGACGTGACCAACCAGGACCACACCGAGAAGGTCGGCAACGGTCCCCGCCAGACCAAGGACGGCCACGGTTCCGTCAACGGCACCGGCTTCGACGTCAAGCGCTTCTACCTGGTCGTCGACCACACCTTCGACGACGTCTGGTCGGCCAACCTGACCACCGACTTCAGCTACCAGTCCTCGTTGTCGTCCACCAGCCTCTTCGTGAAGAAGGCTTACGTGCAGGGCAAGTTCGATCCGCTCTTCACCGTCCGCCTCGGTGCGGCCGACATGCCCTGGATCCCGTTCGTCGAGAAGTGGTACGGCTACCGCTACGTCGAGAACACCATCACCGACCGCTCCTTCGAAGGCGGTCGCAGCGGCGGCACCGCGACCGCCGGCGGCGTGGGCGCCTTCGGCAACTCGTCCGACTGGGGTCTGCATGCCCTCGGTGCGACGACCGGCGACAACTCGATCAACTACCAGCTGTCCGTGGTCAACGGCCGCGGCTACCGCAACCTGAGCCGCTCTAAGAGCGTCGATGCGGAAGGCCGCTTCGGCTACTCGCCGATCGAGCAGATGGTGATCGCCGTCGGCGGTTATTCCGGCAAGCGTGGTAACGACGTCGAAGCCGGCGCCCCGACCCGTACCGCCACCCGTGGCGACGCCCTCGTGGCGTGGCGCGACAAGACCTTCGGCGCGGGCGTGGAGTACTTCCACTCCGAGAACTGGGACGACATCCTGAAGTACCAGGGCACGGGTCCGGGCGTCGGTGTCGCTCAGGGTACCTTGAAGGACAAGGCAGACGGCTACTCGCTGTGGGCCGACTGGCACTTCGATCCGCAGTGGGCCGTGTTCGCCCGTTACGATCGCCTCAACTACAAGTACACCAGCCTCGCAAATGTCGAGAACGAGCTGAAGGACAAGTACTACAACGCCGGCGTCTCGTACGACGTGCTGAAGAACCTCAAGCTCGCGGTCGTCTACAAGCACAACAAGCTCGACGGTCCGTTCGCCACCCCGTACCACTACAAGACCGACGAAGTCGGCTTCTGGGGCCAGCTCAGCTTCTGACCGGTATCGGAAGGGAGTTCTACTCAAGGACGAAACGAACGGCGGGCGCGAGCCCGCCGTTTTTCTTTGATGCAGCCTCGCTCGCCAATAGCGTGAGGTGCTTTCGTTCTTGCGTCGCTGTTCGTTCGAGCGTGTGGTTAGTCGCGAAAGACTGTCGCGCGCGTTGCGCGCTCCTACAGGTGGTGTACGGCATGGCTCTCTCATGCTTTTGCGAATTGTCTCAGTGGAACTTTGGGAGTCAGCAAGCCCGGTGCTGAACGAAAGACTGGTCCATGCTTCCTAAAAAAACCCCTGGCACACTGCGTTTTCCGTACATCGGGGAGCCCAAGCCTGAACCACGGCGTCACCCCTCTTGCATCTGTCACATTCGCTCCGTAGCGTCCGCCGCATGAACCGATTTCCGGCCAACTCCATACGACGCATCGCGGGCACGCTCCTTGTGTTCCTCGCGCTCTTCGTCGCGTGCGCCGGAGTCCATGCCATGCCCAGCCACTCGGCTGACGCGGTCAGCCAGGCCCTCTACGTCGACGCCGGCGACGGGATGGCCGATCCGGACGACGAAGACCTCGTCTCGTCGCTGGAAGACAACAACTGCGGCCTCGACGATACGTTCGACGTCCCGCCCGAGCACGCGGTGACGATGCCGCGGCTTCGCCCCGGAAGCCTTCCGGGGTTCGTGCCACCGCCCCACGCGCATACCCGTACTTCCGAACTGCGCCCTCCGATCGCCTGACCCCGGCGCGTACTGCGCCATTCCGCTTTCGAAGTTTTTCCCCATGCGCCAGGCACGTCGCCAGGCGCCGGCGGACGCCATGCGTCCGTCATCCCCAAACGCTCAAAAGAAGGAATACGTCATGGAACGCCTCATTCAAGGTTTCGATCATTTCCGCCGCCACATGACCGCCGAGCAGCGCGACCTGTTCGCGCGCCTCGCTTCGGGACAGACCCCGCACACGATGTTCATTACCTGCGCCGATTCGCGCGTGATGCCCGAGATGATCTTCGAGGCGCAGCCCGGCGATCTGTTCGTCTACCGCAACGTAGGCAACATCGTGCCGCCGTACGCACAGCACGTGAGCGGTGTGGTGGCCGCTATCGAGTACGCCGTGACGGCGCTCAAGGTCCAGCACATCGTCATCTGCGGCCATTCGGACTGCGGTGCGATGAAGGCCCTGCAGAACCCCGCCGCTCTCGCGGGCAAGCCGTCGGTGGAACAGTGGCTCAAGCATGCCGACGTGGCGCGCTACGTGGTTGCCGAGAACCGTCCGACGATCCTGGGCGAGGAAGGCCTGCGCTACCTCACCGAGGAGAACGTGGTGGGCCAGCTCGAGCACATGCGCACGCTGCCCGCCGTCGCCGCCGCGATGGCCAACGGCAGCCTGCGAATCCATGGCTGGATCTACGACATCGCGAAGACGGAAATCACCGCCTTCGATCCTTCCGAGGGCCGCTTCCGTCCGCTCCTGGCCGGCGACAAGAACGCGCCCGATGCCACGCCGCACGCCCGCTTCTCCACGCCGGCACCGGTAGCCTCGGCCGCCTGAGGAACGATCATGCGCGCTTACTTCTCCCACGGCCTGTTTGGCCGCGACCTCCTCGGATCGGTGGTCGTCTTTCTTGTCGCTCTGCCGCTGTGCATGGGTATCGCCATCGCCTCCGGCATGCCGCCCAGCGCCGGCCTGATCACGGGCATCGTGGGCGGCCTCGTCGTGGGTGCCATCGCCGGTTCGCCGCTGCAGGTGAGCGGTCCGGCGGCAGGCCTCGCCGTGCTGGTGTTCGAGCTGGTGCGGGAACATGGCGTGGCGGCTCTCGGCCCCGTCGTCCTGCTTGCCGGCCTCATCCAGGTGGTGGCCGGCCTGTGCCGCGTCGGCGTGTGGTTCCGCATGACGTCGCCGGCCGTCGTGGCGGGCATGCTGTCCGGCATCGGCATCCTCATCGTGGCCTCGCAGTCGCATGTGCTGCTGGATGCCATTCCCAAGGCGCGCGGTCTCGAGAATTTCGCCGCGTTGCCGGCGACGGCATGGCAGACCGTCACCGGGACCGGTGACGGGCAGACGCCGGGCGCACTGATGATCGGCCTCGGCACCATCGCCATCATGCTCGGTTGGGAAAAGCTTCGGCCGGCGAAGCTGCGCTTCGTCCCGGGCGCACTGCTCGCGGTGGTGGCGATGACCGCGATCGCGCAGTTCGGCGCGTTCGACGTGAAGCGGGTGGACGTGCCGTCCAACCTGTTCGCCGCGGTGAACCTGCCCACCCTGGGCAGCCTGTTCGGTGTGTTCGATGCGACCTTGCTGGTGGCGGCGGCGACGTTTGCCTTCATCGCCAGCGCGGAGACGCTGCTCTCGGCCGCCGCGGTGGATCGCATGCACGATGGGGCCCGGACCAATTTCGATCGCGAACTGACGGCGCAGGGCGTGGGCAACCTCATCTGCGGCTTCCTCGGTGCGCTGCCGATGACGGGCGTGATCGTGCGCAGCGCGGCCAACGTGCAGGCCGGCTCGGCGACGCGCATGGCCACCATCATGCACGGCGCATGGCTGCTGGGCTTCGTGATGCTGCTGCCGTGGCTGATGCGCATGACGCCGGTGTCCTGCCTCGCCGGCATCCTCGTCTTTACCGGCGTGAAGATGGTCAATCCGAAGCAGGTCAAGGATCTCGCCGTGTACGGCAAGGGCACCGCGGCGGTCTACGTGGCCACCACGGTCGCCATCGTCGCCACCGACCTGCTCACCGGCGTGATCATCGGCTTCGGCTTGTCGCTGCTGCGCCTGGCCCTGCTGTCGTCGAAGCTGAAGATGGACGTGACGCACCACGACGAGCCGGGTAACGCCACGCTGCACCTCGAAGGTTCGGCCACGTTCCTGAAGGTGCCGACGATGGCGCGCACCCTGGAACGGATTCCGCCGAACACCCGGCTGTCGGTGATGCTGGATCGCCTGCACCACATCGACCAGGCGTCGCTGGAATTGCTGCGCGAGTGGGGCAGGAACGCCTCCAAGCGCGGATGCGAACTGGTGGTGGACTGGCAGGAACTGGGAAGGCGCGTCGAAGGTTCCAGGCGCACCGCCTAAAGAGCCGCTGCCTTGTAGGAGCGCACCTTGTGCGCGACAGCTTTTCGCGCCAGTCTTCAATGTTTCGCGAAAAGCTGTCGCGCACAAGTGCGCTCCTACAGGCGCACGGAGGTCGTGAACCGGTGCGAGCTTACGTCAGGGCTTCGTCTTGTGCTTGTACGCGCAGAGGTCGACGATCGCGCAGGAGGGGCATTCCGGTTTACGCGCCTTGCATACATAGCGCCCGTGCAGGATCAACCAGTGGTGCGCGTCCTGGATGAACTCCTTCGGGATCACCTTTTCCAGCTTGTCTTCCACCGTGCGCACGTCCGGCCCCCGGGCCAGGCCCGTGCGATTGGCCACGCGGAAGATGTGCGTGTCGACGGCGATCGTCGGCTGGCCGAAGGCGGTGTTCAGTACGACGTTGGCAGTCTTGCGGCCGACCCCGGGCAGTTCTTCCAGTGCCTCGCGCGTCGCCGGCACTTCGCCGGCGTAGCGGTCGACGAGGATCTGGCTCATCGCGATCAGGTTCTTGGCCTTGTTGTTGTAGAGGCCGATGGTGCTGATGTAACCCTTCAGCTTTTCCAGCCCGAGATCGAGGATCTTCTGCGGCGTGTTCGCCACGGGAAACAGCTTCCGCGTGGCCTTGTTCACGCCCACGTCGGTCGCCTGCGCCGACAGCGCCACGGCGGCCAGCAGTTCGAACGGCGTGGTGTATTCGAGTTCGGTCTTCGGATGCGGGTTCAGCTCGCGCAGGCGGCTGAACATCTCGACCACGTCGGCCTTCTTCACGGGCTGTCCTTTTTCCTGGCTTTGGCGCGGGCGAGCGCTTCGAGCACCGCGTTCTTCGCGGCGGGGGCCGCCACCTCCACCTTGCTGGCGGCGAGCTGGCGCTCGCGCGCCTCGCGCTCGCGGAGAAGACGGCGCTCGCGCCGCTGGAAGCGCCGGCGCGCGGCATCGGCATGTACGCGGTCGTCCGCCTGGGCCAGCGGCATCGGGTCCAGCACGATGCAGTCCACGGGGCAGGCGGGTACGCAGAGCTCGCACCCGGTGCAAAGGTCGGATACCACGGTATGCATCTGCTTCGACGAACCGACGATGGCATCGACGGGGCAGACCTGGATGCACTTCGTGCAGCCGATGCAATCGGGTTCGACGATACGTGCCAGCGTCCGCGGCTTCTCGATGCCGCGGGACGTATCCAGAGGCACGACCGGGCGATCGAGCAGGGCGGCCAGGCGGGCGATGCCCGCGGCACCGCCGGGCGGGCACCGGTCGATCGCCGCTTCACCGGCGGCGATCGCCTCCGCGTAGGGACGGCAGCCGTGGAATCCGCACTGCTCGCACTGCGTCTGCGGCAGCAGGTCGTCGATGCGATCGGCGAGCGTTGCCGTCACGGGAATCAGCGTACGGTGGCGCCCGGCGCCGCGCCCTGGTCGGCATCGAGTAGGAACAGGTCTGCCCCGCCGTCGCCGGCAGAGAGGATCATCCCTTCGGAAACGCCGAAGCGCATCTTGCGTGGCGCGAGGTTGGCGATGAAGACGACATTGCGACCCACGAGCTTCTCCGGTTCGCCGTAGGCGGCGCGGATGCCCGAGAAGATCTGGCGCTTGCCCAGGGGGCCCGCATCGAGCTCGAACCGCAGCAGCTTGTCCGAGCCATCCACGAACTCGCAGGCTTCGACCTTGCCGATGCGCAGGTCGAGCTTGGCGAAGTCGTCGATGGAAATGGTGGCGGTTTCGGTGGTGGCGTCGGTCATGGCTTTCGGAGCTTCTTTGGCTTTCTTGGCAGGTTTGGCTTCCGCGGCGGCCGCCTTGGCCTGTTCCGCGGGAGAGAAGGATTCCTTCGACGCCTCGACCATGGCTTCGATCTTCTTCGGGTCGAGGCGGCCGAACAGCGGCGAGAAGGCGTTGACCGTGTGACCGAAGAGTTCGTGGCGCGCGTCGGCGAAATGCTCCACGGTCGAGCCCAGGAATTCCTCGGCCAGCGCCGCTGTCTTCGGCAGGATCGGCTTCACCAGGGCGGTGAGCAGGCGGAACACGTGGATCGCGAGCGTGCAGATCTGGTGCAGTTCTTCACGGCGGCTTTCGTCCTTGGCGAGCTTCCACGGTGCCATGGCGGCGATATGGCCGTTGGCGTCGTCGGCGAGCGCCACGAAGCGACGGCAGACTTCGGCGAGGTCGCCGCTGTCGTAGAGCGCGACGGTGTCGTCGTAGCTCACCAGGAAATTCGGCCACCATGCGGACACCGGCTCCTCGAAGCGCTCGGCCAGCTTGCCGTCGAAATGCGAGTGCAGGAAGCCGGCGGTACGGCTGGCGATGTTCACCCACTTGCCGACCAGGTGCGAGTTCACGCGCTCCTCGAACGACTTCAGGTCGAGGTCCACATCGACCGGATTCTCGGTGAGCATGGTCGCGAAGTAATAGCGCAGCGCTTCGGGATCGAGACCGCTGTCGAGGTAGGTCCGCGCCTGGATGAAGGTGCCGCGCGACTTCGACATCTTCGTGCCGTTGACGGTGAGGTAACCGTTCACGTGCAGCGCGGTGGGCGTGCGCATCCCAGCGCCATGCAGCATCGCCGGCCAGAACAGGCCATGGAAATTGATGATGTCCTTACCGACGAAATGGTGCATCTCGGCGGTGCTGGCGGGACCGAGGAAATCGTCGAAGCGCAGGCCGGTCCGGTCGCACAACGCCTTGAACGAGGCGAGGTACCCCACCGGCGCGTCGAGCCATACGTAGAAGAACTTGCCAGGCGCGTCCGGGATCGGAAATCCGAAGTAGGGCGCGTCTCGGGAGATGTCCCAGTCGCGCAGGCCGCCGTCCAGCCACTCGGACAGCTTCGCGGTGACGCCCGCGTTCGCCACCGGCCTGCCCTGCGTGAACTTGCCGCCGAACCAGTCGCGCAGCAGGTTCTCGAACTTGCCCAGTTCGAAGAAGTAATGCTCCGAGTCGCGCAGGACCGGCGTGGCGCCGGACATCACCGAATACGGGTTCAGCAGGTCGGTCGGCGCGTAGGTTGCGCCGCAGTTCTCGCAGTTATCGCCGTACTGGTCGGGCGTGCCGCAGTTGGGGCAGGTGCCCTTGATGTAGCGGTCGGGCAGGAACATGTCCCGCTCGGGATCGTACAGCTGCTGGATGTCGCGGCGTGCAATGTAGCCGCCGTCGCGCAGGCGCATGTAGATCGCGGTGGCGAGCTCGCGGTTTTCCGGCGAGTGCGTCGTGTGGTACTGGTCGTAACTGAAGTGGAAGCCGGTGAAGTCGGCCTCGTGCCCGGCACGGATATCCGCGATGTATTCCTCGGGCGACTTCCCGGCCTTCTCGGCGGCCAGCATGATCGGCGTGCCGTGCGCGTCCTCGCCGGCCACGTACCACACCTCGTTGCCTTGCATCCGTTGCGCCCTCGCCCAGATGTCGGCCTGGATGTAGCCGAGCAGGTGGCCGAGGTGCAGCGGGCCATTGGCATAGGGGAGGGCGTTGGTGACGAGGATGCGGCGGGCCATGATTCGCACGGTCGGCAATGGGACCGGGAATTATGGCACGTGGCCCCGCCGCTTCATCGCTTTGCCGGCTTCCGGCCGCCGTGGCGGGTTTCCCTGGGCTTATTCCTGGCGGATCCACTTCTGGCTGCGGCCGATCAGCGAGAAGCCGATGTAGCCGTGCACGTCCAGGGTCTTGCCGCCGTCCTCCAGCTTCAGTTCGACCTTGTAGATCTTGCCCTTGGCCGGATCGAGGATCTGGCCGCCCGACCATTCGTCGCCGTCCTTCTTCAGGCCCCACATGATCGTCATGCCTTCGATGGGCTTGTTCTTGCGCTCGCCGTCGCATTTCGCGCAGACGGGGTTCGGGCCATGGTCCGACTTCAGTATCTTGGATACTTTGCCCTCGAGGAGGCCGCCGTGCTCGGTGATTTCCACGATGGATTTCGCCTCGCCGGTCTTGTCGTCAATCGTTTTCCACTTGCCCACGGGGGAGTTGTCCGCAGCCAGGGCGGGGAGGGCGCTCGCGGCCAGGGCGAGGGCTAGGGCGGTGCGGATCAGGGGCTTCATAGGCTTCCAGGCGTCCCATACGGTCAGGTATGGCCGAGCCTGACGAGGGCTGCGACGGGCGTCAAGCTGCATCGCGCCAGATGGCGGCCGGTCGCTCCCGCCCGTCGGCCGCGCGCGGTGGCCTCGACCGTGTTCCTGGGGTTTCATCCTGGGTTCCTGCGGGTCGCCACAGGCTTCCGGCGATTTCCCGCAGGGAGCCCGCCGTCGAAGGGGTGCCATAATGGGCGTCTCCGAAATCTCCCATCCCTTCCCCATGACCCAGCCCAGCGAAACCCTCGTCCGCGGCATCCTCGACCGCGTCATCGATCCGCATTCCGGCCAGCCGCTGGGCGCCTCCGTGCGTGCCGTCGGCGTGGACGGCAGCCGGGTCTCGGTGGACATCCAGCTCGGCTACCCGGCCGCTGGCTACGTCGAGCAGGCCAGCGCGGAGGTCAAGGCCGCCCTGGAGGCGGATCCGGCGATCGACGCCGCGGCCGTGTCGGTGGCCTGGCGTGTCCATGCCCATAAGGTCCAGGGCCAGCTCGCCCCCCTCCCGGGGGTGAAGAACGTCGTGGCGGTCGCCTCGGGCAAGGGTGGCGTGGGCAAGTCCACGGTCTCGGTGAACCTGGCCCTGGCGCTGGCCGCCGAGGGGGCCAACGTCGGCATCCTCGACGCCGATATCTACGGCCCGAGCCAGCCGCGCATGCTGGGCCTGTCCGGCAAACCCAGCTCGCCCGACGGCAAGAGCATCGAGCCGATGCGCGCGCATGGCCTGCAGGCCATGTCGATCGGCGTCCTGATCGACGAGGACGCGCCCATGATCTGGCGCGGCCCGATGGTCACCCAGGCGCTGATGCAGCTGCTGACGGACACCCGCTGGGACGCGCTGGATTACCTGATCATCGACCTGCCCCCGGGCACCGGCGACATCCAGCTCACCCTGTCGCAGAAGGTGCCCGTGTCTGGCGCGGTGATCGTCACCACGCCGCAGGACATCGCCTTGCTCGACGCCCGCAAGGCCCTGGGCATGTTCCGCAAGGTCGAGGTGCCGGTCCTGGGCGTGGTGGAGAACATGGCCACCCACATCTGCACTAACTGCGGGCACGAGGAGCATATCTTCGGCCAGGGCGGCGGCGCGCGCATGGCGGCCGAGGCCGGCATCGCGTATCTGGGCGACCTGCCGCTGGACATCCGCATCCGCGAGCAGGCGGACGCGGGACGGCCTACCGTTGCCGCCATCCCCGACTCCGACCTGGCGATGCGCTACCGCGCCATCGCCCGGTCGACCGCGGCGAAGCTTTCGCTGCAGGCGCGCAACAAGGCCATCAGCTTCCCCAAGATCGTCATCCAGAACACCTGAGTGGCGCGTCCCGCGACGTTCCTATACCTTTCCGGCTCCAGCGAGGGAGAGACAGCATTGAGCATCAAGTCCGACAAGTGGATCCGCCGCATGGCCGCGGAGCACGGCATGATCGAGCCGTTCGCTCCCGGCCAGGTCAAGGAGCGGGACGGCCACCGTCTGGTCTCGTACGGCACCTCCAGCTATGGCTACGACGTCCGCTGCGCGGACGAGTTCAAGGTGTTCACGAACATCAATTCGACGATCGTCGATCCGAAGGCCTTCGACGAGCGCAGCTTCGTCGACATCAAGTCCGACGTGTGCATCATTCCGCCGAATTCCTTCGCGCTCGCGCGCACCGTTGAGTACTTCCGCATTCCGCGCAAGGTGCTCACGATCTGCCTCGGCAAGAGCACCTATGCGCGCTGCGGGATCATCGTGAACGTGACACCGCTCGAGCCGGAGTGGGAAGGCCACGTGACGCTGGAATTCTCGAACACCACGCCGCTGCCCGCGAAAATCTACGCCAACGAGGGCGTGGCCCAGATGCTCTTCCTCGAATCCGACGAGGAATGCGAAGTGTCGTACGCCGACCGCGGCGGCAAGTACCAGGGCCAGCGCGGCGTGACGCTGCCGAGCACCTGAACGGCCTTACCGTCGCACCCGCGCCCGACATCCGCGCGCGGTAGACTCGCCCATTCCACGCCATACCGATGCACGGAGACACCGCATGATCCGAGTTCCCACCCTGATGGCCCGCGCCGCCGCGGCGATCTTCCTCGCCAGCATGCTGGTGCTGGCCGGCTGCCATCGTGGCGCCTCGAAATCCGACCACGTCACCGCGGAGCAGGGCCAGTTCGACTACACCATCAAGGCGTACAAGAGCGGCCAGTTCCTCGTCGACGGCGCCGTGCTCTCCGCCGCCGATACCGGCAGCCATTTCGCTTACCTGAAGGACCAGGGCAAGCTGCCGAAGACGGTGCTGGTGCTGCCCAGCGACGATTCCAAGATCCGCGACGCCCACCTGGGCTTCCTGGCCCGCATGCAGCTGGATTACGGCTTCACCGTCTACTACGACAAGAAAGGCGAACTGGTCCGCCTGAACGCCGTCGAAGAAAAGGCGCGCCAGCTTGAGGACACCCCTCAGAAGGCCTCCCTGCCGGATCGCATGAAGGGTAAGGACGCCTCCAGCGGCGCCTACGACCCGCAGACGCAGCAATAAGCCGCCGGCTTGTTGCGCATGGAGACAGCCGGCACGCTCGCGCCCCGGCTGTCTTGTGTAGGAGCGCACCTTGTGCGCGACATCTTTTCGCGAAGAGCGACAGGGCCTGTTGCGCCCGGCCTCAACGGCGTCGCGCACAAGTGCGCTCCTACAGGTGTAGCGAGGCTTTCAGGGCCTCCAGCAGACGCTCCGCCTCGCCTTCGCCATAAGCCTCCGCAGGGCTATGCCCCCACACAGGCCCCGGCCACGCCGGGTCGCCTTCCACCCGCGCCAGCACGTGTACATGCAACTGGCGCACAATGTTCCCCAACGCGCCTATGTTGAGCTTGTCGCAAGGCGCGACGGCCCGCAGTGCGGCGCCCGCCAGGTCCACCTCGCGCCACAGCGCGGCGCGATCGCCTTCCGCGAGGTCGGCCACTTCCACCATCCCGGGACGCCGGGGAACGAGCACGAGCCAGGCATAGCGGCGATCGCGCATCAGCAGCACCCGGCACAGCGGCAGGTCGCCGACGGAAAGCGTGTCCGCGGCCAGCCTGGCGTCCAGGGCGAAGGCCACGCTCACTTCAGCTCTTGGGCAAGGAAGGCCAGCGTACGTTCCATGGCCAGCTTGGCGCTCGGCTCGTCGTAGCTGCCGCCTACGTCGCGGTTGAACCCGTGATCGGCCGGGTAGACCCAGGTATCCATGCCGGGCTTCAGTTCGCGGTGCTTCTCGATCATTTCGGGCGGGATCGAATGATCGCGCTCGCCGAAATGGAAGACCACGTTGGCCTTCGCCGGCTCGGTGAGGAAGGGAACGTTGCGCGAGCCGTAATAGCTTGCCGAAGGCAGTCCCAGGCGCAGCGCGGCCAGCAGTGCGACGGTGCCGCCCCAGCAGTACCCGACCGTGCCCACCTTGACCTTGTAGCGGTCGGCGATCAGGGCCGCGGCAATGCCCACGTCCTGGGTCGGGCGGAGGAGGCCCAGCTCGGCGATCAGCTTCTGGCCCTTCTGCATGCCTTCCTGGTCATAACCCAGTTCCACGCCTTTCTCGACCGGGTCGAACAGGGAAGGCGCGATAGCCACATAGCCCTCCTCGGCGAAGCGGTCGGCCACGCTGCGGATATGCGCGTTGACGCCGAAGATCTCCTGGATGACCACGATCCCGCCCCTGGGCTGCCCTGAAGGCTCGGCCAGGTAGGCATCCATGCTTTCGTGCGGTCGGGAGGTATCGAGGATCAGGGTGTGGCCCATGGCATGGATCTCCGTCAAATGGGGTAGGGAAGCGGACTGCCGATCTTAACCGGGCGCCCGTGATCCCGGATTGACCGGAAACCGCGTTCGCCGCGAACGGCTATAATGCGCGGTTTCCTCCCCCCGGTACCCACGGTAATGTCCCAGGCCGCCCAGACCCAGAAGATCGGTTTCGTCAGCCTCGGCTGCCCGAAGGCGCTCGTCGATTCCGAACGCATCCTCACCCAGCTCAAGGTCGAGGGCTACGAGATCGTTCCCACCTACGATGCCGCCGATGCCGTGGTGGTCAATACCTGTGGCTTCATCGACTCCGCCGTCCAGGAATCGCTCGATGCGATCGGCGAGGCCCTGCACGAGAACGGCAAGGTCATCGTCACCGGCTGCCTCGGCAAGCGCCAGGAGCTGATCCGGGAAAGCTATCCCGACGTGCTTGCGATCACCGGTCCGCAGGATTACGCCTCGGTGATGAGCGCGGTGCACCAGGCGCTGCCGCCGACCCGGAACAAGTTCCTCGATCTCGTGCCCGACACGGGCGTGAAGCTCACGCCGAAGCATTACGCGTACCTGAAGATCTCCGAGGGCTGCAACCACCGCTGCAGCTTCTGCATCATCCCGTCGATGCGCGGCGACCTGGTCAGCCGCCCGGTGGACCAGGTGCTGATCGAGGCCGAGAAGCTCGTGAAGGGCGGGGTGAAGGAACTGCTGGTCATCTCGCAGGACACCAGCGCCTACGGGGTGGATGTCCGCTATGCCGAGCGCGAGTGGCGCGGCAAGGCTTACCGCACGCGCATGACCGAACTGTGCGAAGGCCTGTCCGAGCTAGGCGTCTGGACGCGCCTGCACTATGTCTACCCGTACCCGCACGTGGACGAGGTGATGCCGCTGATGGCGGAAGGCAGGATTCTTCCGTACCTCGACATTCCCTTCCAGCATGCCAGCCCGCGCATCCTCAAGCTGATGAAGCGCCCGGGCAACGTCGACAAGACCCTGGAGCGCATCCAGAACTGGCGCCGCCAGGTGCCCGACCTGACCATCCGCAGCACCTTCATCGTCGGCTTCCCTGGGGAAACCCACGCCGAGTTCCAGGAACTCCTCGACTTCCTGCGCGAAGCCGAGCTCGACCGGGTCGGCGCGTTCGCCTACTCGCCGGTCGACGGCGCGAAGGCCAACGATTTGCCGGGCCAGATCGACGAGGAGCTGAAGGAAGACCGCCTCGAACAGTTCATGGCAGTGCAGGCGGAGATTTCCGCGGCGAAGCTGCAGCGGAAGATTGGCAGGACGGTGAAGGTGCTGGTCGACGAGATCGATGCCGACGGCGCGTGGGGCCGCTCCAGCGCCGACGCACCGGAAATCGACGGTGCCGTGCGCATCGACGACGGCCAGCTGCTGAAGCCGGGCCAGTTCGTCGACGTCGTCGTGGAAGACGCCGACGCCCACGATCTCTACGGCCGCCTGGCCTGAGCCTGAGTCGATGCGCTACGTGGCGCCGACGCGGGAGGCGCTCGACAGGAGCGTGCTCGCGTCGCCTCCCTTGTCGGAGTGGGCGGCTTTCGCGCCGTTGATGGAGGGCGCCGAATGGCCCGCCGTCGAACAGCTGAACGCCCTATGGCCCGCGGGATCGCGCCATCGCTTCGTCGCCCAGGACAGGGCCTTGCTCGCCGATGGACTGCACTACGAAGAGCGCATCGCCGTTCACGGTGCCATCGCGACTCGCACGGAGAACTGGCACGACCTCTTCAATGCCTTCGTGTGGTTGCGCTACGGCGCGCTCAAACAGGCGTTGAACGCACGGCAGATGGCGGAGATCGCGATCATGGGTCCGCACGAGCGGTCGCGCCCGCAGTACGCGCTCACCCATTTCGACGAAGCCGGCCTGATCGTGACGTTGAGCGACGTGGCCATGCTCGATGCGTGGAACGCACACGACTGGCACCGGCTGTTCTGGACCTGCCGTGACGCGTGGCTGCGAGGCGAGGCACGTGTCCAGGTGTTCGGGCACGCCTTGCTGGAGCATGCGCTGACGCCGGGCAAGCTGCTTGTCGGAAAGGCCCTCGTTGTGATGGGAGCGGACGATGCCGCCAGGTGCTGTGGCGAAGCCATCGCTTCCGGCGCCATCCTCAACGATCCGCTGGAACTGCGTCCGCTGCCGGTATCCGGCATACCGGGATGGCATGCGGACACATCGAGCGAGTCGTTCTACACCAGCGCGCCATGCTTCCAGCCGTTACGCCCAGGCCGCACCTACCCGCCCCCATTACTGTAGGAGCGCGCAACGCGCGCGACATCTTTTGAGGCCGTGACACCGAGCTGGCGCGCCAGCTTCGGGACTGGCGCGAGAGATGCAGTACACGCAGGCGCGCTCCTACACCAACCCGTGATCGCGCACGTAGTCGAGCAGCAAGCCGTCGTGATCCACGCCCAGCTTGCGCATGGCATCGCGCTTCTGCCGGCTGATGGTCTTCACCGATTTGCCCTCACGCTCCGCGATCTGCTGCAGCGACATGCCTGCGACGAACGCCTTGATCACTTCGGTTTCGCGGCGCGACAGGGGCGCGCCCGGCATCGCCTCGGACACTTCGTCGGTCTCGTTGAGGATGTCGAGCAGCGTTTCGCTGAGGTAGGTCTCGCCACTCGCGACGGCGCGCACGGCGACCGGCAGTTCATCCATCGGCGCACGCTTGTCGACGATGCCGCGGGCCCCGCGGTGGAGCATCGACATCAGGGCCGCAGGGCGGTTGATCATGGTGAGCACGACGACCGCAAGCCGCGGATAGGTCTTCGCGATCGTCTCGATGAGCGCGAGCCCGTCGTCCTGCCGTTCGCTCGGCATGAGAAAATCCGTAATCACGACGTCGCAGGGGCGCTCCGCGAGCATGGCCAGGAGCTCGTCCGCGGCGCTGGCTTCCCCGACCACGTCGATGTGCGCTGTCCTCAGCGCCATTGCGCCGCCAACGAGGACCAGGGGGTGGTCGTCTGCCAGAATGGCCTTGAGTGGCATGTCTCGTGTTCTCCTTCCTGCATTGCGGTACGGCGGACTTCCCATCGATTATGCCCATGAAGGCCCCTCCGACGAAGCTCACCCGTGATCCGACGCCTGCTCCTGTTAATACTGTTCGTGCTGGCGGCCCCGGCCCAGGCGTCCCCGCAGACGCCGCCGTCGCGGGAGGATGCCGACTGGCTGCGCCGCCACCCGGTGATTACGGTGGGGGCGTACCAGGAGGGTTATCCGCCTTTCGAGGAGCTGCGAGACGGCGAGCTGGAGGGCCTGGGGCCCGACTACCTGCGCGAAATCGGCCGTGAGCTCGGCATCACCCTGCAGACGCGAACGTATGCCACCTGGCCGGAATTGCTTAGTGCGCTGGCGCGCGGCGAGATCGACGTCGCCACCTCGGTGACGCCGCTGGAAAAGGGCATGCCGGGCATTCGCGTCGGCGCCACGTATTTCGAGTCGCTTCCCGCGCTGGTGGAACGGGCCGACGCCCCCATCGTCCACCGCCCCGGCGACCTGCGCGGGAAGCGGCTCGCGGTCCACACGGGCTATTTCGACGTCGACGCCCTGCGGCGCGAGTTGCCCGAGACGACCCTCGTGGAGACGCGTTCGACCGCGGAAGCGCTGGCGCTCGTGCGTTCCGGCGAGGTCACGGCGTACATCGACAATCCCTATTCGGCGAGGGAGTTCGTCTCCAGGCTGGGTCTCGAAGGCGAATTGCGGGTCGGGGCGCCGCTCGCCTTGCCCATCAGCGCGCTCGCCTTCGCGGTGCCCGCGGACCGGGCCCCGCTGGGGCATGCCATCGACGAGGCGCTTGGCGAACTGACTGCGGCCGACCATGGCCGGCTCCGCGCGCATTGGGTCGGTCGCGACATCGCCCCCCGCCCGCGACAGGCCGGCATTCCGCTGAGCGAGAAAGAAAAGGCCTGGCTGAAAGCCTTGCCGCCTTTGCGCCTGGGCGTGGACCCGAGCTACGCGCCCTTCAGCCTGCTCTCGGGGAAGGGCGAGGCCGAAGGCCTGTCGCTCGACTACGTGCGCGAGATCGCCGCCGAGCTTGGCATCCGTCTTACCCAGGTGCCCAGCGAGAACTGGGCAGGCACGGTGGAAAAGGTACGGCGGGGAGAGGTGGACCTCGTCGCCGCGATCAACCCGCAAAGCGCCACGTCGCCCCAGTTGGAGCCGAGCGTCCCGTACCTCGATTTCCCGATCATGATCGTCACCCGCGAGGGAGCCCCCACCATCGCGGGAGCGGAGGACCTTGCCGGGAAGCGCGTGCTCGGAAACCTGACGCGCGAGCCGATCCGCCGCCTCCTGTCGCGCATCCCCCATGTGCAGGCCGTCCCCGCCGAGACCGAACGCGAAGGCATGCGACGTCTCGCGGCCGGCGAAGGGGACGCCTTCGTCGGCAACCTCGCCTCGGTGGATTACCTCATCCGCGACGCCTTCCTCGGCCAGCTGAAGGTGGCTGCGCCCACCGGCGTCGACGAAGCGATCGCGATCGGCGTGAGCCGCGACCTCGCGCCCCTGCTGCCCCTGGTCAATCGCGTGCTCGTGAACCTGCCGACGCACCGGCAGCAGGAAATCCGCAATACCTGGTTCGCTTCGCATTACGTGGTCGGTCCCACCTGGCACGAGATCGCCAGTCGCATCCTGCCGTTCGTCGCCGTGCTCCTCGTGTCGTTGATCGCGATCAGCTACGCGTACCTCAACCTGCGGCGCGAAACGCGCCGGCGCGAACGCACCGAGCGGCGCCTCGCCGAAGTCACCGCGCATGTGCCGGCGGTCGTCTACGAGGCCGTGCGCGCCACCGATGGCACGTATGCGATGACTTACGTCGGCGGCGATCCGCAAAGCATCCTCGGCATGGAGCCGGCGGAACTGCTGGCGGGGGAGGCCACGATGCTGGCCCCCGTGCTCGACGAGGATCGCGAGAAGCTCCGCGAGGCCTTCGAGCGTTCCGCGCGGGAGCTCCAGCCGCTGCACGTCACGGTCCGCGCGCAGGTCGACGGGCGCGTGCGTTATCTCAGTTCCGATGCGGTGCCGCTCGCAGCGGCGGACGGAAGCGTGCGCTGGAACGGCTATTGGGTGGACGTGACCGCGCAGGAGCTCGCGGCCCGCGGTGTCGCGCGGGCGCGCGACGAGGCGGAGGCGGCGACGCGCGCGAAGAGCGACTTCCTCGCCACGATCAGCCACGAGATCCGCACGCCCATGAACGGCGTCATCGGCCTGCTCGACGTGCTCGAGCGCACGCGGCTGGACGAAGCGCAGCGCGGCATGGTGTCGACGATCGAACATTCGGCCGAAGCGCTCCTGCACATCCTCGACGACGTGCTCGACTTCTCGAAGATCGAGGCGGGACACCTCGAGCTGGATCCGCAGCCGGCCGACGTCCGTGCCATCGTCGAGGGCGCGGTCGCGGTCCTCGCCGCGCAGGCGGAAGCCAAGGGCCTGGCGCTGCGCGTGGCCATCGATGGGGCGCTCGCGCCGTTCCTCCTGGTGGACGACGGGCGGCTGCGCCAGGTCCTGCTCAACCTGCTGGGCAATGCGATCAAGTTCACGATTCAGGGCGAGGTGCGCGTGGATGTCCATGCGGACGAGCGGCACGGCGCGCGGCAGCGCCTCCGTTTCGTCGTGACGGATACCGGCATCGGCATCCATGCGGCGAAGTTGCGCCACGTGTTCGCGCCCTTCAGCCAGGCCGACTCCTCGACGAACCGCCGCTTCGGCGGCACCGGGCTTGGCCTGAGCATCTCGCGGCGGCTGATCGAGCGCATGGGCGGCCACATCGCGATCGAAAGCGAACCCGGTCGCGGTACGGCGGTGACCGTGACCCTGGTCCTCCCGGTGGCGGACGCGCCGCGGCAGGCCACGCTCGCCGCGGAAGTCCCCGCGCCGGCGCTGCCTGCCGGCCGCCGCGATGCGCGCATCCTCCTCGCCGAGGATCATCCCGTGAACCAGGAACTGGTGCGCGTGCAGCTGGCCTTGCGCGGCTACGAGTGCGACGTGGTCGAAGACGGCATCGCCGCCCTGGCGGCACTCGAGGCGTCGCCGTACGACCTGCTCCTGGTCGATTGCCACATGCCGCGCATGGACGGCTACGAGGTGGCGCGTGAGCTGCGCCGGCGCGAAGAGGGCACGGGGCGGCACCTGCCGATCGTCGCGATGACGGCGGATGCACGTTCCGACCAGCGCGAGCGGTGCCTCGCCGCGGGGATGGACGACCTGCTGTGCAAGCCGATCCGGCTGGAAGCGTTCCATGCTGCCATTGGGCGCTGGCTTGCTCCGCTGGATGACGAGCTTCCGGCGCTCGACATGGAGCGCATGCGCCGCGCCTTCGGATCCGACGACAAGGTCGCCCTGGTCATACGCGCGGGGGTGGCCACCACTCGCGACGCATTGCGCCGCCTTCCCTCGCTGCTGGAGCGTGCAGACGCGGACGAAGTGGCGGGATGGCTCCACCACGTGCTGGGCGGCGTGACCGTGTTCGGCAGCTTCGCCATCGGCGAAGAGGGCGAGCGCATGGAGATGGCGCTGCGCGACGGCGGCAAGGTCGACCCCGTGTCCCTCGACGCGTTCGCGGCAGGCATCGCGCGCTTCGCGGATGGCCTGGAGCGGCGCGCGGCACAGCTCTCGCCGGTCTGACTCAGTCGTAGTCCACCGATACCACGACGAACCGCGTCCGGCCGCCGGGCAGCTCGGCCTCGAATTCGTCGTCGACACGTTTCTTCAGCACGGCGCGCGCCAGGGGCGAGTCCACGCTGATCCAACCCTTGCGCGCGTCCGTCTCGTCGGGGCCGACGATGCGATAGCGCACGCTCTCTCCGCTCTCCACGTTCTCGAGTTCCATCGTGGCCCCGAAGAACACCGCATCGCGCTGCGTGGGTGCCGCTTCGACCACCTTGAGCACAGGGATGCGCTTGCTGAGGTAGCGCGCCCGCCGGTCGATCTCGCCGAGCTGCTTCTTGCGATAGGTGTATTCCGCGTTTTCCGAGCGGTCGCCCTCGGCCGCGGCGGCGGCGAGTGCCTTTACCACCTCGGGACGCACGGTGTGCCAGAGGTGATCGAGTTCGGCCTTCAGCCGCTCGAAGCCGTCGCGCGTGATGATCGCGGTGGACGAGGGCGAGGGGGGACGCCAGCGGCTCATGACGGCACCTTGCGTGTACTGGCCAAGGTCGCGAGCAAGGCCTCGATGTCCGCGGCGAGTGGGTGCTCCGGATAGTCGGTCAACAGGCGCCGGCCCAGGGCCGCGGCTTCGGCTACCTGGCCCAGACGTTCGTGCATGCGCAGCGCGAGCAGCCCGTAATGCGGCGCGCCCATGTCGCGCGGCCAGGTGCGCAGATAGCCCAGCGACAGGTGAAGCGCGAGCCGGGTCATGCCGCCATGCGCCGCGGTGTCGGCCAGGGGGCCACAGGTGAGCGTGTCGTCGGGGAGGAATGCCGGGTCCACCTCGAGGCAGTCCTGCACCACGCCAAGCGCGCGGCGGGATTCCTTCGCGACCACGAGCGCGGCGATCCAGATCTGCCCGTGCACGAGCAGCTCGGGCAGGCGCTTCTGCGCACGCAGCAGTTGGCGGTAGCGCGCGTGCAGCGCAGGCGGCGCGAGGCCTTCGCGCAGCCGCTCGGTGAGGATGTCGGTCGCAGCCGGCACGTCGTCCCCTGCGATCAGGTTCACATGCGAAAGCAACGCCGCGTCGTCGTCGGGCTGCGCGGCCTCGGCGATCGCTATGGATTCCGGTCGATAGCCGAGCGCCTCATGGCGATGGTGGATCAGCGCACCCATCAGGTGGAAGTTGTACACGGTCAGGTAATTGGCGACGAGGTAGTAACCCAGCGTGCCGAAGAAGGTGGGGCCGTGATCCTGCAGCGCGTACTGTGCCGCCGCCTGGAGCAGGCTGCTGGCGAGCATGACCGCGAACAGCAGCAGGTAGGGCTTGCCGAAGCGGCTTATCGCCGCCGCCCATGTGACCGGATTCAAGGCGGCGCCGACCCCGTCGAAGGTCAGCGACATCGTGATGACCGGCAGCACGAAGGCAAACACCAGCGATACCAGCAATCCCGGAACGCCGAAGAAAATCGGTGCCAGCACGGCGATGGCGTTGCCGGTGAGCTGGATGAGGATCAGCGCGACGCTGGTCCTGTCTTCGCTGTTGATCGCCAGCTCCGGCGGGTCCGCATAGCCGTCAGCGGTGTGCCTGAGGCATTCGAAGGCGTACGTGTAGACGGCGACCCAGCCCAGGCCGATCACGAGCAGGCGCAGCCCGGTGATGGGGAAGAAGGTGAGCGCTTCGAACAGCGTGATCGCGCCGATGGTCATCGGCGCGGCGCCGCGCATGGGATAACGCCAGCCGATGCGGGCGCGCTCGCCGAACGGCATGCCCGCGTCGGCGAGTTCGTGCCTCGGCATGGTCAGCGCCTTCCGCCGAAGATGCTGCCCAGGATGCCGCGCACGATCTGCTGTCCGGCCCGCGAACCGGCGGTACGCACCATCGACTTCGCCATGGTTTCCAGCATGCCCTGGCGGCGTTTCGTGCCGAAGACCGCATCGCGCACCGCACCGCCCCAGTCCGTGCCGCCCTCGTCCTTTTCCTGGCCCTTCACCGGTGGCGCGTCGGGCGAGTTCTTTTCGCTGGCGCGCGCGGCGAGCCGTTCTTCCGCGGATTCGCGGTTGACCGGAGCGTCGTACTTGCCGCCGACCGGCGAGCGCGAACGGACGGCGGCGCGCTCCTCCGCGGTGATGGCGCCGATGCGGCATTCCGGCGTGGATACCAGCACCTTCTGCACCGGCGACGGAACGCCGCCGTCGCCGAGCGTGGACGCGAGCGCCTCGCCGGTGCCGAGCGTGCCGATCGTCTCCACCACGTCCAGCTTCGGGTTGCGCGCGAAGGTTTCGGCGGCGGCCTTCACCGCCTTCTGGTCGCGCGGCGTGAACGCGCGCAGCGCATGCTGCACGCGGTTGCCGAGCTGGCCGAGGATTTCTCCCGGTACGTCGTCCGGGTTCTGCGAGCAGAAGTACACGCCGACGCCCTTCGAGCGGATGAGGCGCACCACCTGTTCCACGCGCTGGCGCAGCGCGGCGGGCGCATCGTCGAACAGCAGGTGCGCCTCGTCGAAGAAGAACACCATCTTCGGCTGGTCGAGGTCGCCCACCTCCGGCAGTTGCTCGAACAGTTCGGACAGCAGCCAGAGCAGGAAGGTGGAATACAGGCGCGGTTTCAGGATGAGCGTGTCGGCGGCGAGCACGCTGATGACGCCGCGGCCGCTCATGTCCTGGCGCATTAGATCCGCCAGTTCCAGCGCCGGTTCGCCGAAGAACGCATCCGCGCCGTCCTGTTCCAGCTTGAGCAGGGCGCGCTGGATCGCGGCGACGCTCTGCGCGCTGATCAGCCCATAGCGCGCGGAGATGTCCTTCGCGTGCTCGGCGGCGAAGCCCAGCATGGCGCGCAGGTCGGCGAGGTCGAGCAGCAACAGGCCCTCGTCGTCGGCCACGCGGAAGATCACCTCCATCACGCCTTCCTGGGTGTCGTTGAGCTCGAGGATGCGCGAAAGCAGGGTGGGGCCCATCTCCGACACGGTGGCGCGCACGGGATGACCGGACTTGCCGTAGATGTCCCAGAACACCACCGGATTGGCCTGGGGCTTCCAGTCCGCGAGGCCGAGCTTGCCCAGGCGCGCCGTCAGTTTCTCCGAGGGGGCGCCGGCGGCCAGGGCGAGGCCGGCGAGGTCGCCCTTGGCGTCGGCCAGGAAGCAGGGCACGCCCATCCGGGAGAAGCCCTCGGCGAGGAGCATGAGGCTTACCGATTTGCCGGTGCCGGTGGCCCCGGCGATCATGCCGTGACGGTTGCCGTAGCGCGAGTCGAGGGCGACGGTGGCATCGTCGCCTCGTCCGATCAGTATCGTTGGCATGCTTCTTCCTTAGAGTGGCCTGAAGAATAACCTGAACAAGTCTACGCAACGGCGCGCCGCTACGGAGGATTTTCGCCCGAAGGCGCTTGAGTCCTGCCGCCCCGGGGGGTAACGTTGCCAGCATTGTCTTACCCCCGAGTCCGTGCATGTCTGTCCGTATCCCGCGCCCCCTTCTGATCCTGCCGCTTGCGATCCTGGCTGGCTGCGCGTCGAGCGGCGCCCCCCGTTCCGGCAAGGCGACCCCCGAGGTCAATGCCTTGTACGACCGGATGAACCAGGCGAGCAAGGGGTACGAGGCGTCGATCGACCAGGCGCGCCGTGGCGATACGCCCGCGGCCGAGCGCACGCGCAAGCAGGCACTCGACCAGTTGAAGGATGCGTCGGCGCGGTGCGCGCTGACCGCGGGCTGCGACCAGCAGCGCTTCGCCGACGTGTTCGATCGCCTGCTTCGCCTGAAAGACGGCAGCTTCATCGAGGGCGAGGACGCGGACGACACGGAGCAGGAAGCCGAGGCGGGCGCGCAGCCCGCCGAGGCAGCCGGCTCCGTCGCGATCGGCACGCTGCCGCAGGCCCAGCGCAGCGTCACCATGCTCAAGGGCCAGCAGTTCTCCGACCTCATGGTGATGAATGGCCCGGTCAAGGCCGCGTTGGAAATGTGGCTGACCCAGCTGCGCCCGAACCTGATGGACGCGTACGTCAATTACCAGATGATGCGCTACAAGATGTGGCCGGCGTACAAGAAGGCCGATCTGCCGGAAGCGCTGCTGTTCGGCATCCTGGCCAAGGAATCCGGCGGCAAGGTGCATGCGGTGTCGCGGTCGGGCGCATCCGGCCCGCTGCAGTTCATGTATTCGACGGGCCTGCGCTTTGGCCTTTCCAACGCCGACGGCTTCGACCAGCGTTTCGATCCGACCATGGCCGCGCAGGCCAATGCGGAATACATCGACGAGCAACTGGGCGTCTTCAACAACAACCTCGAACTCACGCTCGCCGCGTATAACGCAGGCGAGGGCCGCATGCGCCGCCTCGCCGCGGCAAACCCCGGCGCGGGCTTCTACGACCCGCAGATCTACGGCCAGATGTCCGCGGAGACCCGCGACTACGTGCCCATGGTGCTCGCCGCCGCGTGGCTGTTCCTGCATCCCGACAGCTACCACCTGACCTGGCCGAAGATCGACGGCGAGGCCGGGCAGATCGTGCTGAAGCGTCCGGCATCGATCGCCGAACTCACGGTGTGCCTGGGTTCGACCCAGGGCATGCCGGAGGGCTGGTTCCGTACCTTGCGCAACCTCAACCCGCGCCTCGATCCGCAGGTGAGCCAGCCGATGGGCGCGCGGCTGGAAGTGCCGAAACAGCTCGAAAAGGCCTATGCGGCCAGTTGCACCGACGGCCCCTGGCCCATCCTTGCCAGCGACCTGCACAACGCGGTGAAGATCGTCGCGCCGGCACCTCCGGCGGCGACGTCGGCCGCGCTGGCGTATGGTCCCTCGCAGGCGCCAGCCAAGGCCTCGTCGGGTTCGTCGAAGCACTACACCGTGCGCCGTGGCGACACGCTGGTGGGCATCGCACGCAAGAGCAATTGCGCCGATGTCGAGGACATCGCCCGCATGAACGGCCTGAAGGGGCACCAGTTGAAGGTGGGGCAGGCGATCCGTCTGCCCGTGTGTCGCTGACGCCTGCGGTTATGCCGCCGCGTGTGGCTCGGTCATCCAGCTCGCGCTGGGCTCACGTCGTTCCGATGCCGACAACTCCTTGATCTGGCGCATCAGGCGCAGGATCTGCCGGTGCAGTTCTTCCATGCCGGGGCGGCGTGAATCGAGGGTCTCGTGGTAGACGCAGGCGATCCAGAGGGCCACGCCACGCGTGGCGATCAGGGGATTTTCCGAGCGGGCCTTGCCCAGGCCGATGTCCGGCCCGTGCCCGTAGGTGCTATAGCGTTCTTCCGGCGGCGTGCCGTACAGGTGGGGGAAATCGCAGGCGGCGGCCTGCTCCATCTCGCGCCGCACCAGTTGCTGGAGGTCGGCATGAGCGCGGACCGGGAGTGCGAGTACGACGCGCTCGATATCGGCGAGCTGCCGGCGAAGGCGGATTTCGCGGTTCACGGCAATGAGATGACTGACCAGACGCATGGACGGCTTCCCCTAGACGGATGCTCTTGTGGCCCCGCGCCCCTCCCCCGATGAAGGTAGCGGTCCGGGGAGGATACCCCGGCCATGCGTCAAATGTAAGACGTTTTTGTCACATTGTGACGTGCCTGGTCAGGGGCTCGTGCCGGGGCGGCCGGTCCAGCGGCCCAGCCTCTGGCCGACGATAACCTGTTGCTGGGGCGCGAGTTCGTCAAGCGTGTAACCCTCCGGCAACAGGAGGATGACGGTCGAACCCATGTTGAAGCGGGCCATCTCGGCGAAGCGCTCGAGCTTCACGTGCCGGTCGCGGCAATCGTGCCGGCGGATCTCGGACGCATACGGAGGAATGGCCAGGCCGTCCCAGACCGTGGCGACACTGGAGACGAGGATCGCGCCCACCATCACCGACACGAACGGGCCGTGTTCGCCCTGGAAGTGGCAGACCAGGCGCTCGTTGCGTGCGAAGAGGCGGGGAATGGCCTCCACCGCGAACGGCGCCACGCTGAAGATGCGGCCCGGCACATGAGTGGTTCCGGTGAGCTCGCCTTCCAGCGGCATGTGCACGCGATGGTAGTCGCGCGGCGAGAGGTAGATGGTTACGAAGCTGCCGTTGCGGAACGGCACGGCCGCCGCCTCGTCGCCGAGCAGTTCGGCCGCGGTGTACTCCTGGCCCTTCGCCTGGAAGATCCGTCCGTCGCGAATGCGCCCGGACTGGCTGATGCGGCCGTCCGCCGGCGAGACGAGCGCCAAGGGATCGGGATCGGCCTGGCGTGCATCGGCTTTCAGCTTGCGGGTGAAGAAGGCATTGAAGTGCTGGTAGGCGAAGGGATCCGGCTGGGCCGCCTGGCCCATGTCGACGTCGTAGCGCTTCACGATCTCCCTGATGAGGAAGTTCTTCCACGGGCCCCACTCCCACCGGGTCGCCTGGTAGACGATGCGCGAGAGGAAGCGGTGCGGGAGGATGTACTGCAGCAGGACGTTGGGCTTCATGCGCGGGAGTATAGGGGACCCGGCTGCGGCGTCACCTCTGTCGCGAGGAAATCGATGAAGGCGCGCACGCGCGGTGGCACGAAGCGGCTGTGCGGGTAGATCACGTTGTAGGGACGGGTGCGGCCGCCGAAATCGACGAGCACCTCCACCAGCGTTCCCTTGGCCAGGTCCTCCTCCACCACGAATCGGTAGGCCTGGAACAGCCCGGCACCCGCGCGGGCGAGGGTCACGCCGCCGAGCACGTCCTCGGAAAGGGTGTAGCTGCTCTCGACCTCGAACTCGATGTCCTCGCCACGATCGCGAAGCAGCCATGGAATGCGGCGGCCGCTGCTGGGCAGGTCGAACTGGATGCATTCGTGTGCCGGCAGGTCGGCCGGCGAACGCGGTGTGCCATGCGCCTGTAGATAGGCAGGCGCCGCGACGATCACGAGTGGCGCGTCTTCGAGGTGGCGTGCGATCAGCGAGGAGTCGGCAGGTGCGCGCACGCGAATCGCGAGATCGAACGCCTCGTCCGCGAAGCCGACGTTGCGGTTGGCTATGTGTACGTCGAGGCGGATGCCGGGATGTTCGCGGTGGAAAGCCGGCAGGCGGGGCAAGAGCCGGTAATGCGCATAAGTGGTGGGAACGCTGATCCGCAGCCGTCCCGACAGCTGGGTCTCTTGCCCGGTGGCCATGCGCCCGGCATCGGCGAACTGGGCCAGGGCTTGCCGGCACTGTTCCATGTAGACGCGGCCGGCGTCGGTGAGGCGGATCTGGCGGGTGCTGCGCACGAAGAGGCGCACGCCCAGACGAGCTTCCAAACGCGCCACGGAGCGGCTCACCGCGGCAGGCGTCACGCCCGCGGCCGTGGCCGCGGCGGTGAAGCCACCCAGTTCGCCGGCCAGGCAGAACAGCTCGATGCTGCCAAGCATCAGGTCATCGAATTGCCGGTGCATGTCTTTACACCATGTAACGAGTCATTTGCTCCGAATCATATTTATCCACAGGCGGCGCATCAATAGATTGTGCATCAGCCCGGCCGCACGGCCGGGACCCCTCAATCTTTCGGAGCAGCACCATGAGCACCCGCAACACCGTCATCGTCACCGGCGCCTCCAGCGGCCTCGGCTTCGCGATCGCCAAGGCCTTCCTCGACCTCGGCTACAACGTGCTCGGCAACGGCCGCAGCCAGGAGCGCCTCGACGAGGCCGCCGCAGCGCTCGGCAACAGCGAGCGTTTCCTCACCGTGGCAGGCGACATCGCCTCGCCGGAAACGGCGGAGCGCCTGTTCGACCACGCGATCGAGGCGTTCGGCCAGGTCGACGTGCTGGTCAACAATGCCGGCATCTTCATCGCCAAGCCTTTCGCGGATTACACCGTGCAGGAGATCGATGCGATGATCGACACCAACCTCCGCGGCGTCGTGTATCCGTCGCAGGTCGCGGCGCGGCATATGTCGGCGCGCAAGTCGGGCCACATCGTCAACATCACGGCTAACCTCGGCATCCACGCCGACCGCAATGTGACGGCGGGCCTGGCGGTCCTGATCAAGGGCGGCCTCAACGACCTCACCCGCGCGCTGGCGCTCGAGCTCTCGCCGCACAACGTGCGCGTGAGCGCGGTGGCGCCGGGGATCATCGAAACCCCGATGCATGCGCCTGAAACGCACGGCTTCCTGAGCGGGCTGAATCCGATGGGCCGGATGGGCCGCCCGGAAGACATCGCCGAGGCCGTGGTCTACCTCGTGCGCAGCTCCTTCACCAACGGTGTCGTGCTCCCGGTCGACGGCGGCGCGAGCACCGGCCGCTGGTAATGCCGCCATGCCCTTCGTCAGTGTCCGTATCACCCGTGAAGGCAATACCCCTGAGCAGAAAGCCCAGGTGATCGCCGAAATCACCGAAACGCTGGAACGCGTGCTCGGCAAGTCGCCCGAGGTGACGCATGTCGTGATCGAGGAAATCTCGATGGAGGACTGGGGTTATCGCGGCGTACCCACGTCGCGCTTGCGTGGTCCCGATCCCGGCCCGCGCTAGCTGGATATCTGGCAAGAACGCGGCACTTGTAGGTTGTTTCGGCAACGGCGGGCGGATGTGCACGGCGGGTTCACCTAGGTGATTTTACTGCTGACTGCATCGCCGCCCGCCTTCTTGCGAGGCGGAACAGGATTCGCCGGGCGGCGCGGGAAGGGCAAGGGGACGTAGCCGCGGTGCGTCATGTCGTCAGGGACGACGGCGCCAGTAGGGACCAGAACATGAAGCTGTCGCTTGGGTCGCGCGGACACCCGAAGGGAACGTGCCGCGACACGGTGCGTACGTGCCGGATTCTTCATCTCGCCATCCTTGGCGCACTGGCCGCCCTGCCTTCTGCGAGAGCGCAACAGGTCGCCCTGCAGCCCTACGACCCCGTGAACAACGACGGCGAGGTCGGACAGACCGTCGTCGCTGCCGGAGCAGATGTCACGATATCGGGTCCCGAGCAATTCCAGGCAGGATTGAGCGGATCGCAGAGTACGACGCTCGGAGCGCTCGACGCGCTGAACCGGCTGATGTCGGGCAAGGAATGGATCGATGCTCCACGCCTGAATCCCGGCACGCAGAACTTCGGCGTCAGCGTTCCCGATCCGATCACCGGCGGGCGGCGGGTCGTTTCCGCCTATAACACCGCCAATCTGTTCCCGACCGCACCGGTCACCTACGCCACGACGGTACCCGACGTGGTGAACGTGAACGACCAGCAGTACATCGACGCGCGCGTCGCCACCGTGACCTCCGCGGGAGGCACGCTCACGGTGAACATCGGCGTTCCTGGCCAGGCTTCCAGCGCCGATGCCAACGGCTGGACGATGGCCGCCAAGCAGAGTTCGCTCTTCTACGCGGACGGTACCGGGAGCGCGGCCAGTGACATCAACTGGACCTCGAACAACCGCATCACGTTCACCGGCGAAGTGGCGCAGCCCACCGAGCCGCAGACCTATAGCGTCACCTACGTGGCGCATTTCGGCGGCAGCTTCAACGTGACGACGAGCGATGGCGTGACAAGCGCGCACACGGTCACCAACGACGCCCAACTGCGCAGCTACAACGATTTCCTCATTGCGCAGATGCAGGCAGGCAATCTCGATCCCGCGCGTTACGCCGGCCTTTTCGCCCAGGGTTTCAGCTGGACCACCGAGCACATCGTCTACGGCATCACGGCGGACAGCCCGCCCGACGAGGTCGCCCAGCCGATCGGCGATCGCATCGTCATGCACCTGGTGGGTCCGAACGCCCATGGCACCGTCGCCGCAGGCGCCATGCTCGAGGTGGCCAACGCCAACAATGGAGCCATTCGCGGCGAAGGCGGCGCGAGCGTGACCGTCGACGGCACGCTGGCCACCACGCATACGGCCGGCGATGGGTCGGCGATCGTTCTTGCCGGCGGCAGTACCGGCGCGAACCATGGCGTGATCAACGGCAACTTCTTCCGCAACGATGCCGGCGCGATCATCAACAGCGCGTATGGTTCCAACGTGGTGGATCTCGAGACGGCCAGCAGTTTCGACAACACCAGTATCCTGAACCTCGCCACGGGCTCGACCAATGGCGCAGGCAAGTCGACGGGCATCCGTCTCGGTGCGGGAACAAGCGCCACCAACAGCGGCATCGTCAACGTCGGCGTCACCGGCTCGCGTTCGAACGGGTCGATGGATGGCGTCTACGTGAACGACGCATCGGCGCGGTTCACCAATGCCGCCGGTGGCGTCATCTATATCGGGCGCGGTCCGCAGACCACAGCAGGCTCGCCGGCGGCGGACATCGCGGTCAATCAGGGAAGCCTCACCACGGGCATCAACGTGCCCGTGGACGGCACGGTGACGAACCTCGGCAACATCGTCATCGGCACGCTCACGCAGAATGCCGCGGGCATCCTGGTCACCGCGCCGGGAGCCGTGGTGAACAATGCCGGCACCATCGACATCAACGGCCGCGCGGCGGCCGTCCCGCGCGAGAACGTCGGCTTGCTGGTACAGGATGGCGGTGCCGGCGGTGGCGTCGTCAACAGCGGAACGATCAACCTCAACGGCGTGAACGGCACCGGCATCAAGGCGCTGTCCACGGGGGACGACGCGGCACAGGTGACCTCGACCGGCACGATCAACGTGGCCGGCGGTGCCGACCCCTCCAGCGGCACGCGCAACATCGGCGTCTGGGCCGAAGGGCAGGGCGGTGCGACCGCGAGCGCGAACGTGCGGGGGGCGGTGAACCTGCTCGGCGACGGTGCGATCGGCATCCACGCGCGCGGACGAGCGAACGTGGACGTGGCGGCGGGCGCCGCACCTGCCTTCGCGAGCGGCAGCAAGCAGATCGGCTTCTTCGCGTATGGCGACAACGCGCATATCCGTGTCAACGGTGGCTCTGTCTTGAACGTGTCCACGGCGCAATCGACCTTGTTCCGCCTCGACAGCGGCGCCGACTTCGACGGCACGGGACTGGCGATCGACGCCTCCGGTGCGCAGTCCACCGGCATCCTCGGCAGCGGTACGGGCTCGGTGCTGAATACGCGCAACGCCAGCATCGCGGTCTCGGGGCCGGGTGCGCAGGGTGTCGTGGCAGAAGGTGGATCGGCCGCGACCATCGATGCCGCCACCTCGATGTCGCTGACCGGCGCCGGTGCCGTGGCCGGTGTCGCGGATGGCCAGAAGCACAGCCTTACCGGAGCAAACACTGGCGGCCCGGTGGCTGCCACGTCGCTGACCAGCCTGGCCACCCTCAATGCCGCGCAGCCGGGCGTCATCGGCTTCATCTCTCGTAACAGCGCATCGCTGACCAACGCCGGTGCAATGAACTTCACTGGCGCCGGCACTACCAGCTTCATCGTCGAGACCAACGCGTCCGCGATCAATAACGCCGCCGTGGATCTGAGCGGGCCTGCGGCGACGGGCGCGATCCTTCGTTCGGGCGGCAGGTTCGCCAACAACGGAACGCTCCACGTCGGCAGCGGCACCGGCGTCCGCGTGGAGGGAGGGGGCACGCAGCGCCTGAATCCCGCCGGCACGATCGCGGTGGACGACGGTGTCGCCGGCGTACAGCTGGTGGACGGTGCCGGGCTCGTCCTTGGCAGTGGCGATTCCGCCATCGTCACCCGCGGCTCGGCGCACGGCGTGCTTCTCGACAGCGGCGCCACGTCGCTCGTGGCCAACGGCACGACCATCACGTCGCTCGGCACCGGCAACGCGATCGAGAATGCGGCGGAAATCCCGGACATCACGCTGACGGGCGCCACGCTCCGGTCCGTCGACGGCGCAGGACTGCGCACGGCCACCGCCATCGATCCGGCGTCCAGCGCCACCTTCGAGGTCGACGGCGAGGGCGTCGGCTATGCGTTCCGGCGTGCCGACGGCTCGCCTGCGAGTGCGGACCTCGTCATCGGCAACGGCTTCGTCGTGCATGGCAATGGCGCAGGTGCGACCGGCATCCAGGCCCTGACCAGCGGCGCCGTGTCCAGTGCGGCGACCGTCGATATCCGTCATGCGGCCGGGGGCCCCGCGCTGTTGGCAGGGACCGCTTCCTCGGTGAGCAACAGCGGCGTGCTGGCTTCGGCGAGCATGGTTTCCCCCGTGGTCGATCTTTCGAACGGCGGCGGCACCCGCTTCGCCAACAGCGGCAGTGTGCTGGCGGCGACGCCAGCGACGCAGGCCGTGCTCGGCAGCGCGGGGAACGATACGGTGACGATGGACGGGGGAGCGGTTCGCGGCGACATCGCGACGGCCGGCGGCAGCGACACATTCGCATGGACCGGCGGTACGCTCGACGGTGGCCTGACGATGGGCGACGGAGCGAACAACACCGCGACGGTGGGAGCGGTCGATACCTCGTCCACATACCACTTGCTCGCGGGTTCGGGCGGTGGCAATAGCTTGACCTTCGACGGCACGGAAGCGCGCGGCGGCTCCTTCGCCGCCGACATGCCCGGCAAAGGCATCAACCTGGGCACGGGATGGAACACCATCGCCTTCGCCGACGGTGCGATGTTCACGCTGACCGGCAACGTGAAGCTGGCGAACAGCGAAGTGACCATCGACCCTACGTCCGTCCTGTACGCAGGTGATGGGGTTCACCCGGTGATCGCGGGAGCTTCGCCGGGCTCGGCGAACGTCACCAACGCCGGCAGCATCGACCTGACCAACGGCGCGGGTTCACCGGGCAACAGCCTGACCGTCGACGGCAATTACACGGGATCGCCCGGGCGCCTGCATCTCGTCAGCCGGCTGGACCAGGGCGGTGCGCTCGCGGCACAGGCGACGGACCGGTTGCTGGTGCAGGGAAACGCATCCGGTGAAACCGTGATCTCGGTGACGCCGGCGGCGACAAGTTCGGGTGCGCTCACCGATGTGGACGGCAGCGGCTACGTGGGTGCCGGCGAGGGCATCTCGATCGTCCAGGTGGCGGGCACATCGAGCGGCGGTGCGTTCCGGCTCGACGGCGGCTACCTCGCCTTCGGTCCATGGCAGTACGGGCTGTATGCGTTCGAGCCCGGTGCCAGCGATGCCGCGCAGCGGGTGACTGGCGGAACGACGAGTGGGAGCACGTACTGGGATTACCGTCTCGCCAACGTGCTCGTATGCGAGGGGCCGTGCCCGCCGCCCACCACGGCATCGCCCGCACCGACGCCGCCGCCGGGCCTTCCGTTCATTGCGCCGCCGCAACCTGCCGGGCCGCTGCCGCAGGTGGAGTCCAGGCCGGCGGTGGTACCGCAGGTTCCCGCCTATGTCGTCTCGCCCTCGGCCCTGGCGCTTTACGAATACCGGACGATCGACAACCTGCATCGCCGCCTCGGCGAGATCCGCGATATGGACGATAGCGGCGACGGCTTGGGAGGCGAGCCTTTCGTCCGCTACATGGCCGGTGACTATAGTTATTCCACCGACCGTTCCTTCCGCGCATTCGGATACGACTACGACGTCGATACCCGTGCCTTCCAGGTCGGCGTGAATATCTTTGCGTTCGACGCGGACCGTTCCGCCCTTCGCGCAGGCGTGGCGTATACGCACGGCACGACCCGCCTCGACCCCAAGGCAGCGGACGGACATAGCCATGCCGAGTTCTACTCCAACGCCATCGCCATGTTCCTGACCTGGCAGCAGCAAAGCGGCTTCTATATCGATGCGGTCGCTTCGGGCGACCGTCACCAGGGCGATATCGACACGGCGCGAAGCAAGGGCGTCGCGCGCGTGCGCGGTTCCGGCTGGAGCGGCTCGGTTGAAACCGGCTACCCGTGGATCCTGGACGGCGGCTGGGCGCTGGAGCCGCAACTGCAGCTGGTGCGTCAGCACATCGGCCTGCGTGACCAGACCGACCTGGAAGGCGTGACCACGCATTACCGCGCGTTCGAGCAGACGATAGGGCGGGCTGGCTTGCGCGTTCATCGCACCTGGCTGACCGACGGTGGCGGCAAGGCCACGCCGTATGCCCGCATCAACTACATCCGTGGCTGGGGTGGCCGGGCCGGTGTGAGGGTGGGCGCGGAAGGCTACGACGTTGCGCAGACATTTGCCGGTGGAAGCTTCGGGCGGATGGCTGAGATCGGGTTCGGAGGCACGTTCGCCTGGGCGAACCGGCTGTCGATCTACGGCGAGGCCGACTGGCAGAAGAACCTGGGGGAAGCGGGGACTCGAGGCTGGTCGGCAAACCTTGGTTTGCGCTGGGATTTCTGACCCTATGAAGACGAGACTTTGCTGGCTTCCGTTCCTCCTTTGCGCCGCCGCAGCGGTGCACGCGCAGGAAGCACTGCCCCTGGGAGCGGGGCAACTCGTGGATTTCGAAACCTTGCCTTCCGGTACCATCGCCACCCCGTTCAAGGACCCGGGCGGCCGTTACACGCTCGTGGCCTCGCGCCGAGGGCCTTTTCTCTACGGCGAGCGCGCCGACTCCGGCATGCGTCCCCTGTCCGGTCGTTACCTGGCCATTCGCCCGGGCACGTCCGAACGTACGAACCTCACCAGCATCGTGCTCGGGCCTGACATGCACGGCAGCGATGTGTCCTTCGACTACTGGATCCAGACGCCGGGAGAGCAGGCGGTCAAGCTGGGTTGCGTGTTCAGCGGCGGGCCCGAGACCTCGGAATGGTCGGGCGCCACGGTGCACGCCGGCAACTACAGCTGCCACGCTCCCGCAGGCACCACGGTCCGCGAGATCCACCTCAGCACGACCTTCGATGGCGGCATCCTGCGCATCGACAACCTCATGATCCACACGGTCAGCGCACTGGCGAAAGACTGACCTCCGGTTGGCTCCCTTTCGGTCGTGTAACGGTGCGAGGTTCACTGCGTCATCGGTAGTTCTACATAGGTGCCGTTCTCGCCATCCCGTACGATCCGCTGCGTGGCCTTGCGGTAGTCGCCCGGCTTTGCGTTGAAGATGTTCGGGACGAAGGTCTGCGGGTTGCGGTCGTAGAGGGGGAACCAGCTGGACTGGATCTGCACCATCACGCGATGGCCGGGCTGGAAGACGTGGTTCACCGTGGGCAGCGGGAAGCGGTATTCGAGCGCTTTGTCCGCTACCAGCGCCTTCGGCTTGTCGTAGCCTTCGCGGTAGCGACCGCGGAATATCTCCATCGCGATGGGCAGCTGGTAGCCCCCCATGGCCGGCTTCTCTTCCACTTCGTCGGGGTACACGTCGATCAGTTTCACCACCCAGTCGCTATCCGTTCCGCTGGTGGATGCCAGGAGGTGTACCAGCGGTTCGCCCGCCACGCCCATCGGACGTTCGAGCACCGGAGAAACGTAGGTGAGCACATCCGTACGGGTGGCGAACTGTCGCTGGTCGTCCACCAGCCACTCGGGCCAGCTGTCGACCTGGTCCGGCACGCCGTGCGACCACGGCTGGATGGGACGCAGGCGGTAGGGCACGGGCTTCGCGGGATCGGATACGTACTCGTCGGCGCCGTCGGCGGGCACCGATTCGCCGAGGGCACCGTCCGCCTGCACATACCAGCGATGCATCGCCGGCGCACAGCCTTCGCGGCAGCCCGACGGCCATCGGTCCAGCTTGCGCCACACGTTCTCGCCGGTGACGAAGGCGCTGACCGGGGCGATGTCCGCCTTCGGTGCATCGTCCTTCAGGTACTGCGCGAGGAACGGCCGCAGGATCTGCTGGCGGAAGGCGGTACCGGTATCGCTGCCCAGGTTGAGGGCGCCGATGGTGTTCGCGCTCTCCCAGGTCTTCGCATGGCGCCAGGGGCCGAGCACCAGCCAGAGCTTCTCGTGCTTCGGATCGCGAGGCGCCAGTGCGCGGTAGACGGCCATGTCCCCGTAGTTGTCTTCCTGGTCCCACAGGCTGTGCACGAGCATCGTCGGCACGGTCATCGGTTCCTTCGCTGCGATCCTGTCCAGAGCCTGCTCGGACCAGAAGCTGTCGTAGGCCGGGTGGGCCAGGATCTTCTGCCAGAAACCCAGCGCCTCCATGCCGTAGGCGCGGCCGACGTCGCCTGCCGAACCGTAGTGGAGGTACAGGTCGTAGTCGTCGCGGAAAGCGCTGGTCCAGCCGATATCGCTGTGGCGCGAATTCACCATGCCGTAGATGTAAGGAATCATCTGCTGGCGGAAGGCACCGCGATGGAACCAGTCGTCACCCATCCAGCCGTCGATCATGGGGTTGATCGGCACGGCCACCTTGAGGGCGGGGTGGGGACGGATGGTGGCGATCATCGCCTCGAAGCCGTCGTAGGAAATGCCGATGATGCCGACCTTGCCGTTGGATTCCGGAACGTGCTTCACCAGCCAGTCGATGGTGTCGTAGATGTCCGACGATTCGTCGATCGCGGTGGGATTGCCGTGGCCGACGGGCGGACGGTTCATGACGAAGTCGCCTTCGGAGCCGTTCTTTCCGCGGATGTCCTGGAT